>JAOUJX010000232.1 GCA_029882955.1 Gammaproteobacteria bacterium | reverse complement strand
TTCAAAACCACGGCCTTCGCCTAATAGCAAATTGGCAGCAGGTACTCGCACATTGTTAAAGACGAGCTCGGCGTGCCCTATCGGAGCATCGTCATAGCCGAGCGTGGTGAGGGGGCGTATTAGTTCCACTCCCGGTGTGTCTTTTGGAACGAGTATTTGTGACTGCTGTTTATGCCTGTCAGGATTATCGGGGTCAGATTTTCCCATCACAATAATGATTTTTGTACGTTCGTACATGGCCCCGGTGATAAACCATTTTCGGCCGTTTAATAGCCATTCGTCACCATCGCGAACCATACTCAGTTCGATATTGGTTGCATCGCTAGAGGCAACCTGAGGCTCGGTCATCGCGTAGGATGATCGAATCTCTCCTGTTAGTAGAGGTGTCAGCCATTGTTGCTGTTGAGCGGGGGTCGCGTACTTCATCAGCACTTCCATATTGCCAGAATCGGGTGCATTGCAATTAAATACTTCGGGGCACCACAGTATTCGCCCCATCATTTCTGCCAACGGATAATAGTCGAGGTTACTGAGACCACCGTGACCGCTGAACTCAGCATGCTTTTCAGGGATGAATAAATTCCACAGGCCCTCTGCTTTTGCCAGCAGTTTAAGCTCGTCCATCAGGGGCAGGGCAGCGAAACGATTTTTGCTAGACCCTAGCTGCGTTGCATAGGTTTCTTCATTGGCATAGATATGCCGATCCATAAAAGCCTGAAGTGTTTGTTGGAGTTTTTTCGATTTATCTGAATAGTCAGGTAGCATGGTCGGTGGTGGTTATGGCGATTATCGGCTGAGATTAGTCTCTAATCAATTATTGAGCGCTTCGTTTTGGCGTTTAATATATACCAGTGTCTGGATGCGCTGCATTAAGTCGTCTTCGTTAATGGGCTTGGTAATAAAATCGTTAGTACCGGCTCCAAATATGCCGGTAAAATCGGTGCTCTCATCTTCTCCAGGCTCTATGGTCATTAGTAGTACCGGCAATTTAAGGTAATCCAGCATAAGGTCATTTCTTATCGTTCGGATTAAATCAAATCCGGTCTTATGGTTGGATAGCATGAGATCGGTGATGACCAGATCGATAGAGCATTTTCCGTTAGCAGCAATATCGTTTTCAATATAGTTAAGCGCTTCATCGGCTTCCTTGAAGTGATCGAACTGGATTTCATTTTTGTGTAATGCTGCACAGGTGATCGCAGTAGAAGTTGGGCTCTTATCGACATAAACCACCCTTATCGGCGTGGAAGTATTCTTGCCAAGAAAGCTGAGGATGAAATTAACCAATGCCTTATGGCCTTCCGCTTTGTCGAAGTAAGCGGTGACCGCGTTCGAATCGTCGGAATCGGCATGCATGATTTTGGTTTCGGTATCACCTGATACGACAAAAATTGCGGTGTCCCGGTTTTTATCTGATTGGCGTACAAACTCGATAACTTTGTAACCGTCCATATCCGGTAACGACATACCGGTGGTGATAATCTGGAATTCGAAACGCCTGATCGCGGTCATCGCTTCTTTACCGGTAGCGCAGGCAATGATGTCCAGCTCCGGCATGGCGTCCGAAATTTGTTTGTAGAGTATAGTTCGAGCTGAATCGGACGAATCAATCAGTAGTAGACGACGTTTATTTAGCATAGTGACATTATTCTAGGTCGGTTCGATTTGATTCAGGTGCCTGGCAACGGCTATCCAGGAACCTGCAAGCCCTAGCAGGGTACTTGATGATAACAGAATGATAAAATCATGCAGTGAAAAAGTCACAAACATCAGGTCGGCCTGGTATAGCTGTTTCAGTTGATCCAGCGGGCCGGATATTGAGAGATAGCCAATTTCGACGATTATCCAGGAGGTTAGTCCGCCCAGCAGTCCGTACCAGACGCCTCCATATAAAAAAGGCCGACGGATAAAGGCGTTGGTTGCACCAATGAGTTTGGTGACAATAATTTCCTGGTAACGATTCTGGATATCCAGCCGGATAGTGTTTCCGATAATTAACAATACCGCAAAGGCGAATAAAATAGTGATGATAGCGACCGCACGTTTGGCAATTTCGAGTATGGTATAAAGACGCTCCAGCCACTCGGTGTCGAGCCTGGCGATATCTACTTCTGGAATCGCCTGTAAAGCATTCAAAAGATTTTTGATCGCAAAGGTATCTGCACCTGTTTCAGGTTCCACAATAATACTGTGTGGCAGTGGATTACTAGACAGCGTATCGATGCTCTTACCAAAGCCTGAGGACTGGCGAAAAGATTCAAGCGCGTCATGACGGGAAATAAACTCCGTGGTCTGTACCTTTTGCATGAGATCAATTTCGCGTTGCAAGGCACGAGCCTCTTTCTCTGCCACTTTAAGCTTTAAATAAAGGGTAATTTGAGTGGTTGAGCGCAAGTCACCGGACATGGCGTCGATGTTCTTTAAAAACAGGTAAAAACCTGCCGGCAACGAAAGCGTAATACCAATAACTGCCACCGTCATGATGGTCGTGGTCGGTGCCTGATAGATTTTCCCGAGGCTAAACAGCAGGGTCTGAAAATGATGCGTCAGATAAGCCATCAGTCGATTTGAAGTGGCTGGTTTATCGCGCCGGATGTTACTGTTACTCAAAACTTATCTCTCTGACGAGGAAAATATTCAGGCTGCTGGAAATTTTCATCGAGCCCGTTTTCGATTAGCCTGCCACGATTTAAGGTGAGGACGGGCTTTTGTAGTTCGTCGATCAGGTTCAGGTCGTGGCTGGCAACCAGCACCGATACACCAACCTGATGAAAGTCGACAAATATTTGCATAATCTCTCGAGATAATACCGGGTCAAGGTTGCCGGTTGGTTCGTCGGCGAGTAATAACATCGGCTTATGCGCTACCGCACGCGCGATACCGACGCGCTGCTGTTCACCGCCTGAGAGTGTAATCGGCATTGATTTTTCCTTGTGCAACAGCCCGACCTTGTCGAGAGCCGCGCGGGTGCGTTTGGCTATTTCCTGTGGCCGGTAGCCCTGGATAATCAGAGGCATGGCGACATTGTCAAATACTGGTCGATCGAATAACAGTTGGTGATCCTGAAAGATAATGCCGATATTTCGCCGAACATAGGGAACCCGGTGTCTGGGTATGGTGTTCAGGTTGATACGGTTCAGCAGAGCCTGTCCACGGGTGGGTTTTTCGATCAGCGAGACAATCTTCAATAAAGTACTTTTACCGGCTCCCGAATGACCGGTGAGAAAAGCCATTTCTCCAGCGCCAAGTTGCATGGATACGTTATTGAGCGCTTCGTAACCGCCTGGATATCGCTTGGTAACATTATGAAACTCGATCATTGAATAAACTCAGGTGTCGGTGTCGGCGAGTAGCGCCTCGACGAATTCGTGACTGTTAAAAGGCCTGAGGTCTTCAGCGGCTTCGCCGACTCCGATATAACGAATCGGCAGATTCAACTGTTCGGCGACGTTAAATATCATGCCACCTTTGGCGGTGCCGTCGAGCTTGGTTAGAATGAGACCGCTTACCCCGATTGAATCCCTGAAATGACTCGCCTGGGTTAAAGCATTCTGGCCGGTTACCGCATCGAGCACGAGTATAGTTTCGTGCGGAGCCTCGGAGTCGAGCTTACTCATCACACGCTTGATTTTTTCGAGCTCGTCCATCAGGTTGTTCTGAGTATGCAGGCGCCCAGCGGTATCAGCGATGAGAATGTCTATGTTTCGCGCCTGAGCCGATTGCAGTGCGTCGAAAATCACCGAGGCAGAGTCAGCTCCCTGCGCCTGTTTGACGACCGGGATATCGAGTCGTTCGCCCCAGGTTTGTAATTGCTCTACGGCTGCGGCACGAAAGGTGTCACCAGCAGCCAGCATGACGCGAAGTCCCTGGCTTTTAAATTGCTGTGCGAGTTTACCGGCGGTTGTCGTCTTTCCCGCACCATTGACTCCGACCATCAGAATCACATAAGGTTTGTTGGCAGATTCGGGATTGAGTGGAATTTCGCATGGAGTAAGAATATCTTCCATGGTTTGTTTTAAGGCCGCGAGCAGGGTCTCGTCATCCTTAAGATGACTACGGCTAAGTCGCTCGGTGAGCTGCGTGGTAATTTTTTGCGTCGCCTGAATACCAACATCAGCCATGAGTAACTGGTCTTCGAGCTGTTCCAGTAAATCGTCGTCGATTTGTTTTTTGCCGAGTAGTAGATCGGCCAGGCCCGAGGAAAGGTTTTCTCGCGTCTTGCTCAAACGCTGGCGCAAAGAAGCAAATAAGCCTTTGTGTTTCTGCTCGGAGTCGTTTTTTTCGAGGCTCGATTTAAAACCGAACATTATTTCTCTCATGGTCGTTATTTAAGGCACAATATGCTACCAGAAAGCACCTTCATCTGTGCAAACTGATTCCTGATTTCGGTAAGATATGCGACATTTTTATAAGCTGAACCCATACACATTTAAGCTGGGCCAATTTGGCGGCCTGGTCTTCATTCTGGCGTTGTTTTTATCGCTTCCGGCAAAAGCCGCCAGTTTTGAGAAAACCTATGCCAATGGTCTAAAACTAATTGTGCGCGAAGATCATCGCGCCCCGGTAGCAGTCTCACAAATCTGGTATCGCGTGGGCTCCAGCTACGAGCACACCGGTATTACCGGAATTTCCCATGCGCTCGAACATTTAATGTTTAAAGCGACCAGCAATACAGCATCGGGTGAGTTTTCGCGTTTGGTCGCTGAAAGCGGTGGTCGGGATAATGCCTTTACCGGTCAGCATTACACCACTTATTACCAGCAAGTTGCCAGTGATCGACTCGAACTTTGTATACGGCTCGAAGCTGACCGCATGAAAAACCTGTTATTCGATGAAGGTGAATTTAAGCGTGAAATAGAGGTCATAAAAGAGGAAAGAAATTTACGCATCGATAGTAATCCTCTCAGTCAGTTTTATGAGCGATTTCTCACCACCGTTTATTTGCGCAGCCCTTTACGTAATCCCGTCATTGGTTGGCCGGAGGATATAGCCCAGTTACAGATAAAGGACACCGAAGACTGGTATCGGCGCTGGTACAGTCCAGATAATGCGACTCTGGTTGTTGTCGGAGACGTGTCTTTTGACGCTGTCGATGAATGGGTAAAAAAATACTTCCTGGATATAGAGTCATCCCCCCGGGAAAAGCCCAGATCAGCGCCTGAAATTAGACAAAATGGAATGAAACTGTTGCAGGGCTACGGAGATACCAGTTCTCCCTATCTGATAATGGCGTACCAGGCGCCGGTGATAAATACCCTGGATAACTTATCCGATGCGTTTGCGCTCGATGTTCTCAGTGGCATTCTCGATGGCGGTGGCAGTGCACGGTTTTCTCGCTACCTGCAGCGTGGCGATGAGTTGGCCTTAAGTGCCTCGGCAGGCTACGATCCATTTGATCGATTGCAGGGCTTATTTACCATTACTGCTATGCCAAAACCAGGTATTACTCTGGAAGTGCTGCAGGCGGCGATCGAAAAGCAGATTCAAAGCCTGAAAACCGAAAAGGTGAGCGACACGGAACTCGATCGCGTCAAGGCGCAGGTGGTCAGTGGGCGAATTTACGATCAGGACTCGATGTTCAACATGGCAATGCAAATCGGTATGCTCGAAAGCGCAGGTATCGACTGGCGATTGATCGAACAATACGTCGATCATATTCAGCGTGTTAATGCCGGGGATGTCCTGCGTGTGGCAAATCGCTATCTGAATCAGACAAGCCTGACCCTGGGCAAATTCTGGCCGGAGTCTGAAAAGCCGTGAAGCCTATTCTACTATTCGTATTATTACTGTTAAAACTGGTTTTAGCGCCGGCAGTCGCGGTTCAAATAGAGAGCTGGAAGACTGACAATGGTGTACCGGTATTATTCATCGAAACCCACCACTTGCCGATTGTCGATCTGCGTCTCGGCTTTCGTGCCGCCAGCTCGCGGGATGGCGATTTACCGGGCATTGCCAAACTGGTGAATGGCTTACTGGTCGAGGGCACGGCCGAATTATCGGCACAGCAAATAGCGCTCGAATTCGAACAGGTGGGGGCCTTGCTCGGACATCAGTCTAACCGCGATATGGCCTGGACCGGTCTACGCAGTTTGTCCGATTCGGCAAAACTCGATGCAGTTGTCGACCTGCTTGGCCGGGTAACGGCTTTGCCGAGTTTTCCACTGGCCGCACTGGAGCGAGACCGCAGAAGCTTACTGGCTAATCTTGCCGAGCGTCAAAAACGAATAGCTTCGATTGCGAGCGACCACTTTAATCAGGCCCTGTATGAAAATCATCCCTACCAGTACAGTGCAGCAGGCCAGAAGGCGTCGATAGAAGCGATTACCATCGATGATCTGGTTAAATTTCACCGACGTTACTACGTCGCGGAGAATGCCTCACTGGCAATTGTTGGTGATTTAACGATGTCACAAGCGAAGCACTATGCCAACCGGGTGACACGGTATTTGCCTGAGGGAGAAGTCGCTGCAGCATTACCAGTGCCGAAGCAAACAAGGGAGAAGACATTATTTGTTAATTTTGCTACCGAACAATCTCGCATCAAGATAGGCATGCCTCTGATATCTCGTCGAGATCCCGATTATTTTATTTTTATGTTGGGTAATCATGTTCTTGGTGGTAATGGCAGCAACTCACGGCTCATGCAGATAATCCGTGAGGAGCGTGGCCTAAGCTACGATGTTTACAGTTATATAGTGCCGATGGAATCTCTCGGAGCA
>JAOUJX010000231.1 GCA_029882955.1 Gammaproteobacteria bacterium | reverse complement strand
TGGCCCGAATTGAACGAACCATGAGGTGATGATTTATATATTAACTCGGAATTGCTGCGGATGTTAGTTTTGCGGGGTGGGTCCAGCTGATGGTAAGGGGTTATAAATTTATATTTCTACTTCTGGCCAAACCCACCTATCCCTCCCAGATACACGAAGCAGGATTCCTGGCACCGATTGATGTGATGTCTGGAGACCTGGTCGGCCCGGATTTTTCACTCTGGGGTAGCGTGTTATCCATCAAGGAGCCGACATCGCCGCATTATGTTAGCTGGCATCAGGACGCGACTTACATGGGTATTACGCCGCATGATTTTGTTACGCCCTGGATTGCATTGAGTCCGAGTAATCTGGAGTCGGGTTGCATGAGTATGATTCCGGGCAGTCATCGTTGCCATATACAAAATCATGCAGAAACCTTTGCCGAGGATAATATTCTTACCCGTGCCCAGGCGAGATTAACTGTTTCTCAGTCGCTTACCGTCACGACGAAATATCTGCCCGAAGCCTTCGATAACATCATCAATCCCGGCGCGTCGTAAGCAACTCCACATTTGTCCCTGATTACTGGTAATCACGGGTTTGCCGGTAGTCTGCTCGATTTCCTCGGCAACTTCGAGGGCACGGATTCCCCCGCAACTGAGGAAAATAGCATCAGCATCGGGCCGGTCGATTTCGAGTGCGAACTGTTTCCAGTAGCTGGGTGTCACGCGGCCGAACTCGATACCAGTGGTAAGATTCAGACCCTGGATGTCGAGTAAATCGAAACCTTTTTCGATCAAAAATTCGGCTTCATTGGTGTTGATTTCGTCCAGGTAGGGCGTGCCGACTACCAGTTTTTTCACATTTAACTCCTGTAGCGCGTCGACCACACCGGTGACCAGCGTCATCGGGATGGCGTAGGGCGCTCCTTTTTTTATTTCCTTTTTGATTCGGTCTTCGCCGATTACGATGGAGCCGGAAGTACAGCTGTAGCTGATAACGTCGGGTCTGGTATCGGGCTGGATGCGCGAGGCTGCTTCGGCCATGTGTTCGATATGGCGCGACAGGGTTTCATTGGTGGTGTAGTCGTCGGTTTTCAGGCGGGTGATGTGAATGCCGACACCATCCGGCGCCATGTCGGTAAAGTCGGCCTCTGCTGCGAGGTCAGTAGACATTAATATAAAGCCCAGTTTAGCTCTGTTATGCCGGCCTTGGTCGAGTTCGGCCTGCCATTTTTTAGACTGAATAGTATCGCCTGATTTAAACATGGTAATCCCTAGTGAATAATGACATCGTTGATAGATTTGGGGTGCATGGTGAGTGCTTCGTAGCCATTATCGGTGATGATGAAGCTATCCCCGACCTGTGCGCGAAAATCATCGGTACAAACCGAGCCATCGACTGCGAATACCATGCCTGCCTGTAAAACCGTTTTGTCGCCAAACACCAGCTGAGGTTTTTCCAGGAAACTGAAACCGGTACCGCGTCCGCAGCGAAACGGGTAATCGTAACCGGCGGATTGGATCACCTCGGCGTAGGCGGCGTGGATATCTTCTGCGATAGCCCCGGGCTTTAATAGCCTCAGTGCAGCAGCCTGACTGTCGACGGCCACTTGATAAACTGCGGCCTGCGATTCGTCGGCGATTTCATTGATCCAGAAAGTTCGATCAAAGCCGAGCTTGAAGCGGTGGAAATTAGTCATGCCGCAGAAGCATAAAAATACCGGCTCTCCGGACTGCATAACTCGAGTCGAGGCACGGTGATGAGTGAGGGTGATTTCCCTGCCAGACGCCATAATTTGCAGAAAATGGGTATTCGGTGACATGCTGCTACCGGCGTAATATTGATTCAGGAGCTCCGATGCCTTACGTGTGCCAGCAGCCGAGGTAGCAAGAGCGACTTCGTATTCGGCGACGCCTGCTGATATTGCCTCGCGTCCAGCGTTCATCATTGCGGTGGCGACTTCACCGGCGTGGCGCGCCAGTTGTAATTCTTCCGCCGACTTAATCATGCGCATGTCGCTGATGGTTGCTGTGATATCGGAAATGTTGTCAGTATCAACCAGCGTGTTGATATAGTTTCTTACCGCCGGCGGCATTAACTCGGTTTCCAGTGCGACGCTGTTGACGTCCTTGAGTATTGTTGGAATTTCTTCGCGCCATTCTTTGCCCATGCCATCGTTCCATGATTCGATTCGATCAACACAGGCCATTTTTCGTGCCATGTTGTAATCGATGCCGGGAGTGATGAGCAGGCTTTTGCCGTCACGCGGGACGATTAATATCGTCGGTCGACCAAACTCCATATGCAGGTAATCGTAGTAGCCGGTGAAATAGTAGACGCTATCGTCATCGGTAATTAATGCGACATCGATATGGCCTTCGGCGAGGCGGTTACGCAAGGTATTTAGACGATCTGAAAACATAAAAAAATCCGCGGAAACTACCCGCGGAAAGATAACGGTAACACTAGATCAGGTCAAACTGATTGCTACCTGATCTGTGTACCGTGGAGGAGTTCCTAATGCGAAATAAAAGTCGGCACGGTCATTTCTTTTAATAAATGTCGAGTAGCACCACCGAGTACTATTTCACGCAGTCGGGAATGACCATAAGCACCCATGACGATTAAATCACAGTCGTTATCTAAAGCCTGTGCCAACATGGTATTGCCGGGGTCGATATGATTGTCGATGCAGAGAATGATTTTGCCGCTAATACCATGGTCAGCCAGATAATCCAGCATTACCTTTTCCTGCATCGCGGTATGTTCTTCGTTATGCGATTTGTGTTTGATCAGTAATACCGATACCTGGTCAGCCTGTTGTAATAAGGGCAACGAATCTCGCAGAGCTCGCGCTGACTCGCGGCTCTCATTCCAGGCGACAAGAATATGCTTTCCCAGTGTCTGGCGGGCGCCTATGTAGGGAATCACCAGGCAGGGAGCGCCGCACTCGATCACCAGATGGTCAGCAAGTCCTTCGCTGATATTATCGGGATCATTGGCCTGGCTTTGTCCGAGTACCACGAGGTCGGTATAGCGTGCATAGTCATTGAGTATGGCGATTATATTGCCTTCTTCGATATAGCTATCAAGTTCCAGCCCGGCCTCAGTTACCATTGCTTTGATTTTGCCCTGGGTCTCTTTGGCGCGAGAGAGCGCCTGGTCGCTGATCTGCGAGATGATATCGGCACTAATCTGTGCTTCGACATAGGACGGCACGAAATAGTCGGGTACTACGAACAGTGCGGAGAGCCGGGCGCTGTTGGTTTTTGCCAGCTCAATCGCGGCTTTGACTCGAAGCTCGCAAGCCGCAGTATGGTCGATATGAACGAGAATATTCTTGATTGCCATGATCGATACCTCGCTGTAATTTTGTTAATAATGTGCTAATTTGTGCAGAATCGCGTTGATCCAGATCAAGGGCGTACTGGTTAGTTTCCCTTTTAAATCTTATCTGTTGCGCGTATTAAAAATACCGGCTGTTTGATATTAAATAACTATAATTCAGGCAACTGCTTCGCCTCCGCTTTTGTGATAGGTATCACAGGCTAACTTTAGTGCTACTGATTCGATGATACTATGAAAAATTCAGTTCCACCTTCGATACCTGCAGAGCTACTCGTCCTGCAACAAGCTTTTGCTGAAGAGCTTCCACAGCGAATCGATGCCATAAGTCAGAGCTGGCAGGCATTTCGAGGCCAGTTACATGACGAATATCTTGGTGATGAATTATATCGGAAGGTGCATAATCTTTCGGGTGCGGGGGGGACGTTTGGAGTTATCCCGGTTAGTCACGCATCTCACGAACTGGAACTGGCCATAAAGGCGCTTCGTAGCGATCATTCGACTAATGTGATCGATCGCTCTGAGAATGTTCAGAAATTAATGGATAGATTGCAGGATATCGCGGGCAGCTGGCAGCCTTCCCAGATACCTTATATGCCTCAAACGAAGAAAAATCAGCAAAATTTCACCAGGCAGTTCAATAATCTGATTTACCTTGTCGATGATGATGCCACGCTGGGTATTATGCTGAGTGACCTACTGAAGAAAGACGGCTATGAACCGATTTATTTTAGATCCACGACAGAATTCCAGGAGCGCTGGGCTACGCTAGAACCACCGGGTGCTATCGTCATGGACATGGTTTTCCAGGAAGGTGCAATTGCTGGTGCTGAAACGATCCAGGCATTACGCGACAAATGGGGTTTTCCGCCCCCCGTTATTTTTGTATCGGTGCGCAATGATTTCGAATCAAGATTTGCAGCTGTAAAAGCCGGTGCAAATCGTTATTTTTCCAAACCCCTGGACTATGACAATCTCCGTCAAACGCTGGATGGGCTGACTGGTCGCTTAATACTAAACCCTTACCGGATACTGTTAATTGATGACGATCCCTCGGTACTTGAGTTTCATTCCTCCTTGTTACGAGACCAGGGTGTTGAGGTTGAGACCTTAACAGATCCGCGTAAAGCGTTAACCGTTATAGCCGATTTTAAGCCCGAACTGGTTGTGCTCGATGTCTATATGCCAGTTTGTTCGGGGCTGGAGCTAGCCACTATTATTCGACAGGACGATAATTTTGCGCAAATGCCGATTGTGTTTTTGTCCGCCGAACTGGACTTTGGCAAACACCTGGCGGCGCTCGATTTGGGCGGTGATGAGTTTTTAACTAAATTGATCGAACCCGAACATTTTGTCGTAGCCATAACCGCACGTTTGAAAAAAGCGCGCTGGGTAAATCGTGTTAATGGGCAATTGCATGAGGTGTTAAAGCAAAGTGAATACCAGCGCATTGCTCTCGATCTGCATGGTGTTGTTAGTATCACCGATACAGATGGCAACATAATTCACGTCAATGAAAAGTTTTGCGAGGTAACGGGCTATAGTCGGGACGAGTTGACAGGTCGCCCAAATCCCATGCTAATGGCCGATTCCGGTTCGGACGGCTCGCACAGTGAAATGTGGGCTATTATCGAAAGCGGAAATATCTGGAATGATTTGTTTTCCCGTAAGACTAAATCTGGAAGTGATTATTGGCAGGACTGTACCATAGTGCCGTTCCTGGACGAAAATGGAAAACCATACCAGTATGTCAGTGTCGGTACCGACATTACACCGATGAAAAAAATACAGGCCGACCTTGTCTTCGCAATGAAAGAAGTTGAGCAAGCTAATGAAGCAAAAAGTCAGTTTCTGGCTAATATGAGCCACGAGCTCCGTACGCCTTTAAATGCAATTCTCGGTTTCGCTGAAATTATGCAAATGGATTCAGACAAACCGTTGAGTGAAAAACAGCTCGATTGCGCGAAGAAAATCGAAAGTGCTGGTGATCATTTGCTCAAACTCATAAATGAAATACTGGATTTGTCTGCAGTAGAGTCGGGTAAAGTAAATATTAAAAAAGAGCCGTTGCTACTGGAAGCCATAGTCGAAGAATGTCGACAACTGATTGCACCCTCTCTTTTCGCCTACCAGGTAACACTGGATTATGACACGGAGCAATTTCTCGGGAAATCGGTGCAGGCTGATGCTATGCGGCTGAAGCAGGTTTTACTTAATTTAATGAGCAACGCCTGCAAATACAATCGGGTCAAAGGTAATATCTATTTAGACTGTCAACCTACCACTGACGGTTATTTACGAATTAGTGTTAAGGATACTGGAAACGGTATCCCACTTGATAAGCAGTCCGAATTATTTAAACCTTTTAGCCGGCTCGGTGCCGAAAGTAGCAGTATTGAGGGTACTGGAATAGGGCTGGTATATTGTAAGAAATTAATTGCCCTGATGAATGGGCGTATCGGTTTCGAAAGTCAGGCCGGGCAGGGAAGTACTTTCTGGATTGAAATTCCGCAAGCAGCGAGTCCTGCCCGATGAACTGCCTAAAAACCCTGTCGTTTTTTTGATGTATTCGTGATTGAGCCTCCCTTTTCTATCGTCTCACTCCTGTTGTTGCTTCTGGTAGTCACGCTATTATTGACAGGGCTGGCATTGATCTATATTCGATCTCTGTTAGTGCAGAAAAGGGAGATGAAAAGTTCATTCGAAGCTCAGATAACGGAACTGAATGAGCAGAAAACTTTACTTGAATCGATCATCGATCATGCACCTGCAGGTATTTATATCAAGGATATTGAGGGTCGATATGTATTGTGTAACCGAACATTTTGCGATTGGCACGATATCCCCTTCGAACGACTAGAGGGTAAAACAGTATGGGATATATTCGGCGAAGAAAAGGCACGATTATTTTCCAGTAAAGACATCGAATGTCGAGAGACTAAAAAGGCAATAGAGCACGAATCTGAAATAACTTATGCGGATGGCATGGTTAAATCAGAATATACCGTGAGATTCCCCGTGCTCGATGACCGTGGTGAGATCTTAGGCACCGGTGGAATAGACATCGATATATCGCAAAGGAAAAATGCAGAAGTAGAAGTTGAAAACCAGAAGAAGTTGTTAGAGACCCTGATTGAGAACATGGATCTGGGCGTTCATCTGTTTGATTCGAATTTAAAAATAGTAATAGCTAATCAAACTTCAGCCAGATTAATGGGATTGCCGAAAGACTTTCTTTCACCTGGCACGAGTCTGGAGTCTATTGTGAGATATCAGTACGAGCATGGTGAGCTCTATGACACACGAGATAGTGTTGATGAAGAAGTTGATTATTGGCTGAATTTTCGACGAAATGCCAAAGAATCTTATAAATACGAACGTAAGCGTCCGAATGGCAGT
>JAOUJX010000570.1 GCA_029882955.1 Gammaproteobacteria bacterium | reverse complement strand
TCCAGCAACTCGCGGTAAAGTTCAAAATCACCACCCCAGTTCTCGAACCAGCGGCTCTCTCGCAGAAATTCCTTTTCGCTAAGTTCACCGGCCACCCACCGATCAAGCGCTTCCTGCTGGTCAGCATTGAACATTTCCATCCCAAGCGCCATCTGACCTGGTCGTTGTGTCTGTAGAGTTTTTAATATTTCAAGCTGCAAACGATGCGATGCCGGGTTGTCATGGGTTTCCCCGACGTATACCAACGGGTAGGAATTCAAATTGGAAAACAGTTGCTGCTGGCTGAGGTAGTGCCCGGTGGCTGTATGAAGAATATCACCCACCTTCGGCGCTACTGCCGGAGCATAGGGAGCTTCACTATTCCATTGATGAGAAGACTGGCTACAGGCTTGCAGGAAAAATATCAATCCGAAAACCAGGTTTTTCGTCAAACGATTCATAGCATACATCCTAAAAAGGTACTCTCGACTCTAACGTAATTCTCTCTTCAGTGACAGGATGATCGAAGCTCAGTAACTCGGCATGCAACAACATTCTTCCGGACCGGGCGCCGTATAATTCGTCACCAACAATCGGGGCATTCAACCCCAGACTATGTGCAGCATGGACACGCAATTGATGCGTGCGCCCGCTCAGCGGATAAAAATAGACGCGGCTAGAATACTCCTGGGTGGATATTACTTCCATTTTGGTGATCGCCTTTTTACCATGCTGATAACAAACCATCTGACGTGGACGATCATCGAGATCAACCCGTAAAGGCAGCTCAATGGTTCTGCTCACAGATTTAATGTTTTTTGACAACACCGCGACATAGCGCTTTTCAACCGAGCGGCGCAAAAATTGTTTTTGCAGCTTTTTATGGGCCTCAGGGTTTTTCGTTGCCAATAATAATCCCGAAGTCGCCATATCCAGTCTGTGCACCAGCAAAGGGCCTGTTGCATCCGGGAATTTGTTCGCCAGCCAGGACTTCACCGAATAAGACTGTTCTTTACCGGGTACGGACAATAGTCCGGCTGGCTTATTCAACACCACAATATCGCGATCTTCAAAAACGATTTCAGGCTCTATATTAATATCAATCGGTGGTGAATAATTCAGTTCGACATCCCGGCCTTTCAACATGAAAGGTAAAATTGGCTGACACTTACCTCGACAGGGCGGATAAAATTCACCATGATGCCTCACCCCGTTTCCTGGTGAGCCTCCCCACCAGAACTCAGCCAGGGCTAGCGGCGTGAGTTTATTTTGCAAGGCGTACTGTAATAACCTGGGGGCCGCGCAATCACCTGTGCCACCCGGTGGTGTCTTGCCGTCGAACAGCGATTTCACCGACGCCTCCTCACCCAAATTATTTTTCAAACGATAAGTCTCGAATACCCTGTCGTGCAGCCGTTGCGAGAGCATCTGTCTTTCTACTTTTAAACTTTCTATTTCATTTTCATAATTCTGGTCCAGATTACTTTGCAGCTCATCCAGTCTTTCCTGCCATTTCAGTCTTAATCGTTTAAGTTGTTTTTTGTCCTGCTGGCTGGAAAGGGATAATGCCTGCAGTAGAGCAGGGTCGCCGACTGGCGCTGCCAGTCTTTGCGCCTGTCGCATTTTTTTATTCTCCCGATTACGCTCCCTGAGAGCGGCTATCTCCTGCTGGCTATTTAGTTTCAGATCAGCTAGTTGCCTGATCAGCTGATGCCGCTCG
>JAOUJX010000230.1 GCA_029882955.1 Gammaproteobacteria bacterium | reverse complement strand
GCTTCGGTTGGGATGACATGACGGTTATCAAGCTGGGCTACGAATGGGAAGGCGATAACGACATGACCTGGCGTTTAGGCTATAGCAAAACTGATCAACCAATCGGTAACGATGATTTATTATTCAATATATTGGCTCCGGGTGTTATCGAGCAACACTATACTTTTGGATTTACCAAAGCCCTGGATCAAAGTAGCGCATTCAACTTCGCATTGATGTATGCTCCGAATGTCGCAGTATCGGGTACCAATACTTTCGATCCAACACAAACCATCGAAATCGACATGGACCAATACGAAATCGCAGCGAGTTATAGTCGGAGCTTCTAAGTGGAAATAGCCCTTTATAGTCAGTATCTGATCTGGTTTTTCGTCATTGCAGCGATATTCGGTGCTTTGGCGAACAAAACTCATTTCTGTACCATGGGCGCGGTCGCGGATTGGGCGAATTTCCATGATTTAAATCGCATGCGCTCCTGGGTACTGGCTATTGGGCTAACCGTCATCGGTCTTGGTTTGCTCGAATATTTCGGACTGGTGGATATCAGTTTGACCGCCAGTAACGAGACCTCGACACCTCCCTATCGTTTCACTAACTTCGTCTGGTTACGCCACCTCGTGGGTGGCGTAATGTTTGGTATCGGCATGACTCTCGGAAGTGGTTGTGGGAACAAAACGCTGGTCCGAATCGGTGAGGGTAACATGAAGGCTGTGGTCGTTTTTACCATGATTATGGCTGGTGCTTCGCTGATGTTTTTTACTAATTTCGATTATCTGGTGTTTTTGCAGTGGATGAACCCCCTGAGTATCGACTTCGGTACTATGGGTGCTAGCGGGCAGGATGTAGCCAGCGTCTTCTTTGCGGTAACTGATACAGAAGATTCAGCCAATATTCGTTTACTTGCAGCACTGCTTGTTGGTGGTACCCAGCTTGTCTGGGTGTTTATGTCCTCCGATTTTCGCCAACAACCCGCAAAGATTGTAACCGGTATTGTCGTTTGTCTGCTGGTGCTGTCCGGCTGGTATCTGACTGCCGGCGAAGGAGGTCTGTTGTTGATCGAAGAAATTGAATTTATGGATCAGCCTCCTTATGCATCCGGTGCGCAGTCGGTTACTTTTATCGGCCCGACAGCCCATCTGGCGCAATACGTGTATAGCGGTTTTTCTGCAGCCTATTTGTCTTTAGGCGTGATGTTATTAGTTGGCGTAGTGGCGGGCTCATTCATTTATTCCCTGGTGAGAAGGCGTATTCGTCTGGAATGGTTCGTCACCTGGGATGATTTTTTCAGACATGTTATCGGTGGTCTGTTGATGGGTATCGGTGGCGTGCTGGCACTGGGTTGTACGATTGGTCAAGGCATATCGGGGTTTTCCACTCTGGCACTGGGCTCATTTGTCGCCATAGCCGCGATTGTCGTATCGAGCATGATGACGATGAAGTATCAGTACTATCGGATGCTATACGATGAAAGCCCGTTAAAAGACGTAATAATTACGGTGATGGTGGATATGCGTATGTTACCGGGCAGATTCCGACGGCTTGAGGATTTATAAAAACCGAAGTTCCGATCCGCCTATGATTTTGTGGGTAAAAATTTAGCTCCGGATTCGACAAACAAGTCCCACAGTGCCTGCGATGAAGGTAACAGTCGCTTCTGTTTATTGCGTACTACAAACCAGTAGCGATCTTCGGGTAGGCCTTCGATGTTTAACGTGGTTAATCGATTGTCCTGTATTTCGGCGCCTACGGTATGACTCGAAATAAGCGCGATTCCTAGTCCGGCAATAACGGCCTGCTTTATTGTTTCGTTACTCCCAAATTCAGAAGCCGACTGTGGGTCCATGCCAGCTTCAGCGAGTAACTGGTCGGCCATACCCCGGGTGCCTGAACCGGGTTCACGCAGTAAGAATGTTTCTTCAACCAGATCCCTGAGATTCACTTTTTTCTTTCCAGCCATAGGGTGATCGGGAGCGGCGATAATGACCTGCGGATGCGGCCCGATGCATTGGCTCTCAACCTCGAAATTTTCTGGTGGTCGACCGCTGATGACAAAATCGAGTTCAAGGTTTTCCAGCGAAGCAATAATCGAGTCCCGGTTGCCGACTTGCAGGTGGATTTTTACCTTGGGGTATTCTTTTTTAAATGCGGCGAGTACCATCGGTACAAAGTATTTTGCGGTGCTGACGACCCCGATTGAGATGTAGCCACCGTCCACGCCACGCAGGGCGTCGAGGGTTTGATCGCACTCCCGCAACATGCTTTCTATGCGCATGGCGATACCCAGTACTTCGTTTCCCGCATGAGTCAGTACGAAGCGTTGATCGACCCTTTCGTAAAGCGGAATTTCAGCTGCTTTTTCGAGTTCGCGAAGCTGTAGCGATACCGCCGGTGGTGTCAGGTTTAAATGCCGGGCTGCGGCCGAGATAGTTCCATGTTCCGCTATTGCGATTAAGCCGCGGAATTGACGGAAGGTCATCTGCCGCATTCGGGTGGAAAGTTTTTCTTTCATACTTTAAAAGATAATTAAACTTTACTTAAAAAGCAATCTAAAACAGCATATAGTCTTCCACTTCCAACATGATTAAATGATAGGTGTTGGTAGATATTTCGACTCCCTGGAGGGTGCAATGGGCGATAGAGATCCAGGTTCAAATCCAGTTGACGATAACCTGGCCAAAACTTGCTCTGCCAGTGACCAGCCTACTGTTGATAAACTGCTGGTTTATAGCAGTTTTGATAGTCAAGGGGATAAAATAAAAGTCTGGCCTACGCCACTAACCGAACAGGCGATATATTCACTGTTTAGTGAAAACAAATTACTTTTAGATCAGGAATGAGCCATGTCTGAAAAACATCCCATTATCTCAATTACTGGGTCTTCCGGAGCAGGAACTTCAACTATCAAACATACTTTCGAGTATTTGTTTTTTCGTGAAGGTGTTAACCCCTGCTATATCGAAGGCGACGCTTTTCATCGATATAGCCGCCTGGAAATGAAAGAGGCGATGAAACAGGCGGAGGAAGAGGGTGATCAAAACTTCAGTCACTTTGGTCCCAAGGCTAATCTGTTTAAAGAACTTGAATCGGTGTTTAAGGAGTATAGCGAAACTGGCGGGGGTAAAACTCGTCACTATATTCACGATGAAGGTGAAGCCCTGCGATACGACGTGCCGCCGGGAGAATTTACAAATTGGGAGCCACTGCCGGATGAAACCGATTTGTTATTCTACGAAGGTTTACATGGCGCCGTAAAAACTGACGAGGTTGATATCGCTCAACATGCAGACCTCAAAATAGGCGTTGTACCGGTGACTAACCTCGAATGGATACAGAAAATACACCGGGACAGCTCGGCGCGAGGTTATTCCGCTGAGGCTGTTACCGACACCATACTACGCCGTATGCCCGATTACATTAATTATATCTGTCCGCAATTTACCCATACCGATATCAATTTTCAGCGTGTACCAACCGTAGACACATCAAATCCCTTTATCGCCCGCTGGGTGCCGACAGCAGATGAATCTATGGTAGTCATTCGCTTCGCCAATCCACGTGGTATTAACTTCCCCTACCTGATATCTATGATTCATGACAGCTATATGTCGCGGTCAAACACCATTGTTGTACCCGGTGGCAAGATGGATATTGCGATGCAGCTAATTTTCACTCCGATGGTGATGCGGCTGGTAGAGAACAAGCGCAAATTGCGCTAGGGCGAGGAATTCGATTTTATTATTAATACTTACAGTAGACCTGGAGGAAATCACATGGCAAGAATCAGCCTGAGGCAATTGCTCGATCACGCCGCCGAATATCAATACGGCGTGCCAGCGTTTAACATTAACAACATGGAACAGGTGCTTGCCATCATGGAGGCAGCGAAAGCCTGTGACGCACCGGTCATACTACAGGCCAGTAGAGGCGCGCGTTCTTACGCCGGAGATATCATGTTGACGAAAATGGTCGAAGCCGCTGAGTTGATGTATCCGCATATCCCCGTGTGCCTGCATCAAGACCACGGCAACGACCGCTCGACCTGTGTCTCGGCGATGCAGGCAGGGTTTACCTCGGTGATGATGGACGGCTCTCTCGAAGCCGACGCGTCTACACCAGCTAGCTACGAATACAATTGTGATATTACCGCCGAAGTGACCGGCATTGCGCACGAAATCGGCGTCTCGGTCGAAGGTGAGCTAGGCTGCCTCGGCTCACTGGAAACCGGCGAGGGTGAAAAAGAAGACGGTCACGGCTTCGAGGGCAAACTGAGCATGGAGCAGTTACTGACCGACCCGGAACAGGCGGTTGATTTCGTCAGCAAAACTCAGGTCGATGCGCTTGCGATTGCCATGGGCACCTCTCACGGTGCCTATAAATTTAGCCGTAAGCCAGATGGAGACACTTTAGCGATGAATGTGGTTAAAGATATCAATGCCAGGTTACCGAATCTTCATTTGGTAATGCACGGCTCATCATCGGTGCCACAGGAATTGCAGGAACTGTTTAACGAATATGGTGGTACCATGCCACAAACCTGGGGTGTGCCGGTCGAAGAGATTGTCACCGGTATTCGATATGGAGTGCGCAAGGTCAACATCGATACCGATTGTCGCCTGGCGATGACGGGTAAATTTCGTGAAGTGGGACAAAAGGACACCAATCAGTTCGATCCGCGTAAATTTCTGACACCGGCGATGAAGGCTATGGAAGAATTATGCAAAGATCGATACGAGCAATTTAATACGGCTGGTAAAGCCTCAAAAATAAGTGCGATATCGCTTCAGGACATGGCTGCAATGTATAAAAAGGGTGCTTTAGACCCGCAAATAGCGACAATTGGTAAGGCTGGTTAATAGATATTCGATAAGCCCAAGAATTCGCTTGAAATCAGCGACGGGATAGGTATCATTCCCCGTTCTTTTTAGGGGGCCGTTAGCTCAGCTGGTAGAGCAGTTGACTTTTAATCAATTGGTCGGGCGTTCGAATCGCCCACGGCCCACCATTTATTCATAAAAAAAGCCCGCCTGTTTTCAGGTGGGCTTTTTTTATGGGCGAACCATTGACTAAAAATCAATTGGTCCCTGGCATTGGAGGCCAGGAATTTGATCTGAATCTCTTGGTGCAAATCAACCTATTTTAATTTCACAACCTGCTTACCAAGATTTTTTCCTTTCATCATACTAATAAATGCCGCCGGAGCATTTTCAAGTCCCTCGGTCACCGTTTCATGATATTTTATTTTCCCTTCGGCAACCCAAGGTACCAGTTGGTCGATAGCTTTACGGTAAAGGTCGAGATGATCGGTTACTATAAATCCACGAATATTGACACGGTTAACGAGAACCGACTTCATCATTTTGATTCCGTATGGATCTGTTGAGTTGTACTCTGAGATCAAGCCACAAAGAGCGACTCGGGAAAACGGGTTTAATACGCTTAATGCAGCATCCATGACTTCGCCGCCAACATTTTCGAAATAGCAGTCAACACCTTCCGGGCAGGATTTTCTTAACGCATCAGCCAGATTTCCAGCTTTGTAATCTACGCAGGCATCGTATCCAAGTTCTTCAACAGCATAATTACATTTTCGGGAACCACCAGCAATTCCGACTACTCTGCATTCCTGTAATTTAGCTAGCTGTCCAACCACACTACCAACAGCACCACTGGCGGCAGAAACAAGCACTGTTTCCCCTGCCTTAGGGGTGCAATGTTCAAGTAATCCGATCGAAGCCGTAGCGCCAGGCATTCCGCAAACACCAAGATAAGTAGAATACGGGACCGTATCAGATGAGATTTTCGTCAATTCTTCTCCAGTTGAGAGGGCGTATAATTGCCATCCAGTTCTTCCAACAACAAAATCACCCACATTGAAGTTAGGGTTCTGTGATTCGATAACTCTGCCCACTGTCCCTCCCACCATTACCTCACCAATCTCAACACCGGGTGCGTAAGATTTTGCAGTGCTCATGCGCCCGCGCATATATGGATCCACGGATAGCCAATGGTTTTCTATTAACAAGTCTCCAGATGCTGCAGCTGGCATATCGCTTTCAATGAGTTTAAAGTCAGACTCCTGAGCCCAACCCTCAGGATGATTTGCCAATACGATTTGGATGTTTGTGGTCATTCTTAAAGCTCCTTTATGAAGTATGTACCAGGATTCAATTGTTCAATTCTTAATGAAATCCCCCAGAATCTGAAACACAGACCGGGCGAATTCGGGTGCGTTGAATTTGGCGTCATCCATTTTTTCGAATCCGCCCACCTTGAGTCCAAGGTAATGCAGTTCATATTCATCGGGGGTTGATTCCGAACGACTGATGATCATTTGTTGACCGGCGAAGTAACTGCTCTGTATCGCGTCGTTACCACTCCATTCCTGTTGCGGGATCTTGAAGTTGAGTTCTCCAGAGGGGCTCATCTTGACTTCTTGCTCGGCCATTTGGTTTTTCTTCCGGATACTAAGAATGACAGAATAATGAATTTCCAGGCAGCGATCACCAATTATTTGCGCAAAAAGCGGTCATTGGCGGTGGATGTATGGGTTGGCAGGAGTCGACCCTAAGGAGACTTCCACATTTACAACATCATGGTTTGCTTCGTGCCCAATTCGGAAGCAAATAAATAATCGATTGATAGGCAGATTTAGTAGCTAAATCATGTGGAGTTCAAGAGGCATTGGGCGGGATTTGACCATATTTCAGATATCCACAATCACACTGTGGAAAAAGCGGGTATAAATTAATCAGACAAATCGGAGTAATTA
>JAOUJX010000229.1 GCA_029882955.1 Gammaproteobacteria bacterium | reverse complement strand
CATCATGGGAATACTAGAAGCCACCATCTGTACGATAGCCCCAACCTGGCCTCGGTTCAGTACGCGTCCCGAATGTAACTTCACCATTACCGAGGCACTGGGTTTAGTACGATTACGAATAAAAATCGATTGTTCCGGAATCGCCAGATGTACCCGTGCGGTGTCTACACTGCGAATAGATTCGACCGAACGCACTAATTCCGCTTCGAGAGCGTGATTGTAACGAGCATTTTCTATGAACTGGCTGGTACCCATGCCCTGGTCATCGCGCAGCATTTCCATACCGACACTCTTGCCCGAGGGTAAACCCTCGGATGCCAGCTTAAGCCTCGCCTCGGCAAGTTTGCTCTGATCCACCAGCACGGTTCCGGAGCCGGGATCCAGCTTAAACTCGATATTATTAGCGATTAAAACATCGACAATTTCTGCCGAATCCTGACCAGACATATTTGAATACAACGGCGCATAATTAGGCTCTGCCGACCACATAACAACAACAGTTCCTATCGCTACCGCTGCAGCCAGGCCCACCAGGCGACCCAAATGCCGCACCGCTTTCGACTGAGCGACCGCATCAATAGGGTTCATACTCTGTGCCACCATATCCTGTTGGCCAGGTGACGGGAGTGATTGTTGGTCTAAGGTTGCTTCAGCCATTTTCTACCCCTAAACCGGCATGTTCATGACATCCTGGTAGGCTGTCAGTAATTTATTACGTACTTCGGTAAGAGCCTGAAAAGAAACGCTTGATTTCTGTACCGCAATCATCACTTCGGAGATATCGAGATTCGAGTCCCCCATTTCAAATGCTTTGGTCAGTTGACTCGCGTGCATCTGGGTATCGTTAACCTGATTAATTGCCTGCTGCATCATGCTTGAAAAACTGGTAGTTTCGTCAGTCTTTTGTTCGAGCTTTAGAGTCTGTCCCTGGGCCATCGACTCAAGTGCCTGCATCTGGCTTAATAAATTATTTTGTACCTTATTAATCATGCTCTAACTCCTACCAGTCGGTTTATTGACATTTTTTGATTAAATTTTCAGCAAAAAATCAAATAACCGAAAAAATGTTAATTTTTTGACATTTAATGACAAATTGCGTGCTTTAGATATTAACTGAGCAACTTTCGCGCCAACTTGATTAAATCTTAGTAGGAGTGGTGGAGATATAGCTGAAATTCGGGAATAGAATGAAGGGTGCCCGCTTTAAAATTTGACAACCACTCTGGTATTACAGGTACAGCGTGGCGATAACCTGGTTGCCCTTACCCTGATAGCAAACATTATCGAAAATGAGGATACCGGCCATGGCAATACCTCGCTTTGCATCAATTGCAAAATTAAATATATTTAAACTTTTAGATGAATTTGAGGGTTAATCTGGTACCGCCGCACCGTTATCACGCAATCGGGCCAATTTATAACGCAGCGTTCGAGGACTGATGCCGAGCTTTTCTGCGGTCTTTTTACGACTACCCTTGAAGCCGCGTAAGGTTTCGATAATGACCTCGGTTTCGCGGTCGCGTAAATCACTGTGCAGCTTTCCCGAGTCCTCGAGATACTCTTCGTGGGCCGGGCTACCGATAGCAGATTCCAGCATGATACTTTCAGCTTCGATGGTGTTGCCCTGTTTTAGAATCAGCGCACGTTGTATGACGTTATCCAGTTCACGTACATTACCGGGCCATCGATGATTACGTAATAGAGCACAGGCAGACTCTGAAAGTTCAACTAACTGTCCTGCTGCCCGCGAATACTGGGCAATAATCTTGTTCGCTAACGGAACAATATCTTCACTACGCTGGCGCAAGGGCGGGATAGTGATCGGAAATACATTGAGACGATAAAAAAGATCTTCTCTAAAACGTTTTGCACCGACTTCGGCTTTCAGATTACGATTGCTGGTGGCAATTATCCTGACATCAAGTGCGATAGTTTTTGAACCGCCCAGGCGTTCTACTTCCTTCTCCTGTATAACCCGCAATAACTTGGCCTGTAGTCCCAGATCCATTTCGCTAATCTCATCCAGCAATAAGGTCCCGCCCTGAGCTTGCTCGAACTTGCCCATACTGGCTTTTATTGCTCCCGTGAAAGCCCCTTTCTCGTATCCGAACAACGACGCCTCGAGCATGTTTTCTGGTATAGCAGCACAGTTTATAGCGACAAAGGGTTGATCGGACCGGTTTGACTGACGATGGATATATCGCGAATAAACTTCCTTACCTACCCCGCTTTCACCGTTTAACAATACTGAAGCATCGGATTCGGCAACCTTACTGGCGAGCCTCATGGTCTCCAGGCTGACCGGGTCGAACGCGATCAGATCTTCCTGCACCGTATCAGATTGGTTTAACTGTTGCTTGAGCGCGCTGACGAGGCTTTTTACATCAAACGGTTTTACCAGGTAATCGACCGCGCCGGCCTGTATAGCATCAACTGCCTGCGGAATAGAACCATAGGCTGTCATTAGGATGACTGGCACATCGAGCTGATTTTTGCGAATCCAGGTAAGCAGTTCATAGCCGTTCCCGGGTGCCATCTGCACGTCGCTTAAAACCAGGGTCACCTGGTTATCGGAAAGATATTGCTCGGCCACCCGACCGTTTTCAACTTCATGAAAGGTAATTTTGCTTAACGCCAACATATCGCAAATGGCTTCGCGTAAACCTGCGTCGTCTTCCACTACGAGAACATCAATCATAATTTATCCTGTAAATTTCTATTACCGCTATATTTCAATATATGCCGACTCAGGCACTGGCTTCTGCACTACTAATCTGGCCTTTCAGTCCTTCCTGACAAGGTAGGAAGATGCGAAATCGTGCACCTCTTTCTGGTTTGGATGCGACGGCAATTCGTCCCTGGTGAGATTCGATGACCGACTTTACAACAGCCAGACCGAGCCCTGTTCCGTCAATTTTTGTACTGAAGAAAGGATCGAATAAATGCTTTCGCGTCGAGCTATCCATACCGCAACCGTTATCCTGAACAATGATCGATAACATACCGCGCAATGTCAGCGATATTCTGATGCGTATTTCTGCCTGTCCATCGGCAGCATCGAGGGAATTCATGCACAGGTTACCAAGTGCCCCGAGCAAGGCATCCTTATTACCTCGAAGACGAGCCTCAATATCATCACCACTAATTATTAAGCGGGCGTTACGCTGGTCAATTTGAGGCTGAAGCTGATCCCGCAGGTCATTCATCAAATCACTGATCGAAAACTGGCTCATATTGAACTGACCACCGTGGGCAAATACCAACATATCGTTAATCATTTTTTCGATATGCTTTATCCTTGCCAGGGCCTTTTCACTAAAGGTCTGACTCGTGGCTGGCTCCATATCACCTTCGACTATTTGTGACAGATACAACAAGGATGAGGCCAATGGCGTTCTGATTTGATGGGCGAGGCTCGCCATCATCTTTCCCATCGTCATCAAATGTAAATTTTGCTGAGCCGCACGCTGCAGCTGCCGAGTCTGGGTTACGTCGCTCAGTAACAATATCTGTCCCGGTTCGTAACCCAAGGGTCTGGTTGAAATACTAAACTGTCGACCGTCTTCGGTTTTTAATTCACCCTGATCGAGCTCCGACAAAAACACCCGGCTAACGACCTCGCGCCAGGGTTGCTGAGCGAGCGGTTCACCCAGTAAACCGGCTGCAGCCAAATTGCTTTCAACCACCAGTCCCTGCGGGTCGAGTACAACCACACCACCTGGAATTGCATCGATGAGCGCTCGCAGATGTCTTGCCAACTGCTCATTATCGATCGCATTAGTCTGAGCAAGATTATGATTTGCACCCGTCATCTGGATGGCCGTAGCATTTAATTTGTCGACACTCTCACAAAGAGAAGCTGACAAACGATTATATTGTTCGAAGGCCTGCTGAAGGTGATCGATAGACGATGGGTTGGTATTTTGATTTTGGCTGTTCACACATAAATATACTGCACAAGCCGAACCACTTGTATTTATATATTTAAATTCAGATAGTTACCAATTTCAACATGGAGAGAATGACAGAAATATGACGCTAATCTATTCGATCAATTTGGTATTTACGCATTTTCTCGACGAGTGTCGTGCGTCGCATTTTAAGCATATCGGCGGCGCGGGCGACAACATTATTGGTTTTACTTAAAGCTTGCTCAATTAAATTGATTTCTATGTTGGTAAGGTATTGCTTCATATCGATCCCGCCTGAAGACAGGTCTTCTATCGTATCGTTTGCAGGAACAGGAACCAGGGTATCGTCCAAAATCGTATCGGTGAAATCCACATACTCCTCTGTCTGATATTTCACTGGTAAATCCTTCGAGTCAACAACGCCATGTGGATGAAGGATCGCCAGCCGTTCGATCAAATTGCCCAGTTCGCGCACATTACCCGGCCATGCATATTGTTGCAGCATCGCGGTGGCTCGTTGACTGAGCCTGACCGAGCCGCGGTTTTCCCGTTCGATACGTAGGATCAATTCATGGACTAAAACCGGAATATCTTCTACCCGCTCTCTTAGTGGCGGCACCTCAATCGGGAACACGTTGAGTCGATAAAACAGATCTTCTCGAAACTTTCCCTCGGCTATCAAGTCTTCCAGGCGGCGATGGGTTGCAGCAATAACACGCACATCAGCTTTAATCGATTTATTACTACCCACCTTTTCATAGCAACGTTCCTGTAAAACCCGTAATAGCTTAACCTGCATCGGTAGCGGCATATCACCTATTTCGTCGAGAAAAATCACACCGCCTTCGGCGAGTTGAAAACGTCCCTGGCGGGAACTAATCGCACCCGTAAAAGCACCCTTTTCGTGGCCGAATAACTCACTCTCTAGTAGCTCAGCCGGAATTGCGCCACAGTTAATAGGTACAAAGGGAGCATCTTTTCGTGACGATTGTGCGTGTATGTTACGTGCAATGACTTCTTTACCAGTACCCGATTCTCCAAGAATCAATACCGAGGCGTTGGTATCTGCCACCTGGTCGATCAACTCATTAATTCGAGCAATCCCACTGCCGACGCCAATTAACTGCTGACATTCACGATTAGACATTCTTCTTTCTTTTCGATTGAGCGTCCGGGCCTGATCGAGAACTCTGGACAAAGAGTAGTAGTCTGACTGGAAACACAATCCGGCGATAAAAGGCTTGTCGACAGCGACATCCTGATTGTTAAGCTCACTACGGTCGGCGAGCAATACCAGGGGGTACTGACATTTATCATCTTTGATTCGTTGCAGGAAATAATCTGTCATATCGGAATTCTCGATACTGAAGATAGCGAGATATTCAACTAATTCCTGCGTCTTAATTTGCTTCAGTTTGTCGGGGGTAGTCACCACAGCATTGACTTTCATGAACCCCAGCACGGCTGCAAAGGCCTGCGCTCTTGAATAGTCAGTATCAGCTACCAAAACATCATTGTTTATTACAATATCGTTATTTATCATATCCTTACAACTCGAATAATTATTTACTGCTGGCTCGTCGTTATTTTGACGACCTTTAGTTAAATCTGAGTGTAGTTCAATATGACAAAATTTCGTCACTAAAACGTGATTTTTTTACTTTTAATTTTTACCGCCTTAATCTTGACGTTTGTGCGGCCGGAACCCGCCCGGATTACCCATTTTAACCATAACAAAAGTAATTCGAATAAATGCACTCAGTGCTTTTAAGAAAGGCTGGCTCAATCTATAATTGCGGTTATATTTATAGTATTCAATTTGGAGAAATATTGTGGCTGAGCTTCAGTTATTGGTCGATGATGTCGTAGTCAAAAGCTTCCCGCTGGATAAAACCATCGTATCGATTGGCAGAGCTCAGGGAAATGACATCATTATAGATGACGATTCCGTTAGCGCTGAGCATGCCCGGATAGAACTGATTCCTAATGATCTACTGGATGGCTTCATCGATATCTTCATAGCTGATCTCGGTAGTACAAATGGCACTTTCGTCAATGATCAGCAGATCAAGCGACATCAATTAGAAAATTCAGACTATATCCGCATAGCCTGGACCGATTTTAAAATAATTTCCGACGAAGGTGCCAAGCTCGCTAAGACTTCCGTCATCCTACGCTAGATTCACCTTTTAAGATCAAGCCCAAACGGTTGGTCAACGCACAATTTACCAACCTGATTGAAGCGATTATTCCACAGGACTGACAGGAATTTACCTGAGTCTTGAGAAAAAACCTTCATAGCCATATTAGGTCAACTTCTGTACCAGGGACAGAATTCTGCTATATAAGACATCATGTTGAAATCAAGTTTCACATTAACAGTCATTCTAGTGATGACAGGCTGCGCCAGCCTGATGAGTTCGGTTACCTCGGATATGGCCGAGAACCTGACACAGGCCATACTTAATCAAAACGACCTGCAAACAGTGCGAGACGGAGCGCCCGCCTATTTGTTGATGATCGACAGTATGATTGAGGGTGAACCGGATAATCCACGTCTACTACTGTCGGGCGCAAAGCTCTATGCTTCCTATACTACTTTGTTCGTCGACGACGAAGACCGGGCAAAACGCCTGTCAGAGACTTCGCTGAAATATGCTAGATCGGCATTATGTCAGGAAATTGAAAGAGTATGTCAGGCTTTAGTAACGAAACCAGCAGAGTTTATAGAAACACTGGCACTCGTTTCCCGCAACGAGTTACCCGTACTCTATGGGTTTGCCAGTGCCTGGGCAGGCTGGATGCAACAAAATTCTGCCGACTGGAACGCGCTGGCAGAATTACCAAAATTAACGGCCATTTTCGAGCGTTG
>JAOUJX010000228.1 GCA_029882955.1 Gammaproteobacteria bacterium | reverse complement strand
GTATGCAGACCGATACGCTGGCGCTGATTGTCCGGGGTAATCACAAAAAAGGCGATGTACTTGGCATCGCACGTACCGCCGGTATTATGGCGACCAAACGCACCGCGGATTTAATCCCACTTTGTCACCCTCTGGCACTCACCCATGTATCGGTCGACTTTGAAGTGGATGACGCGAGCAATAGTATTGAATGTACCGTGGCTACCGAGACGCATGGCAAGACGGGTGTCGAAATGGAAGCTTTAACCGGTGCGCAGATTGCGTTGTTAACTATTTATGATATGTGCAAGGCGGTTGATCGAGGTATGGTGATTGGCGAGATTCGACTGATTGAAAAGTCGGGTGGTAAATCCGGGCACTGGAAGAGTGAGTAAAACTAAGTGGAAATAAAAGACAATACCTTCGTCATTACTGGCGGTGCGCAAGGACTTGGTAAAGCTATCGGCATTGCGCTTTCAGCACAGGGTGCGAATGTTGCGCTGGTCGATGTCAATCAGGCAGCACTCGAACAGACCGAGCAGGAATGCCAGCAAGGGGCAGGTCAGGTAAAGGCTTATGTCGCAAATGTCGCTGATGAACAGCAGGTGGATGATTTATTTTCTGCGATTGAAGCCGATCTCGGTAGTATTGCCGGTCTGGTCAACAATGCCGGAATTTTACGTGATGGTTTATTGGTTAAAGCAAAGGAAGGTGTGGTAACCGACAGGCTCTCTCTAGAGCAATGGCAGTCGGTCATCGATGTTAATTTAACCGGGGTCTTTCTCTGTGGTCGGGCAGCCGCGACAAAAATGATCGAAAGTGGTTCGCAGGGTGCGATTATCAATATATCCAGTATCAGCCGCGCGGGTAATGCCGGGCAGTCAAATTATGCCGCTTCCAAAGCCGGTGTGGCAGCGCTTACTGTTACCTGGGCCAGGGAACTGGCACGCTACGGTATTCGTTGCGCGGCTATAGCCCCCGGAGTATTTGAAACTGAAATGGTGGCCTCAATGAAGCCCGAAGCTTACGACCGTATTGTGGGTGCAATTCCTATAGCTCGCACCGGGCAGCTCGATGAGTTAGCCGATACCGTGGCTTATATTCTGGGCAATGACTATGTCAATGGGCGGATTATTGAGCTGGATGGTGGGTTGCGGTTGTAAGCAGGCTATTAACTAGCGTCATCGCGAACTGTAATGCACTATGACAATATTGGCGGTTAGTCGGGCTCTATCTGTTTTATATTGGTCTTGTTAAAGCGCTGGTTTGACTGCTTCTATCGTCGCTGAAACAACGTAATCTTCAATTTTCCCATCCGGTGTCCAGGACTGGATAAACTGTTTGCTCTCATCCCTTGGTTTAGCTGATATAGTCTCAAACCCTGCTTTCCTGAGCATATTTTCGATATCGATAATTGACGACGCACCGGACATGCAGCCGGTAAGCAAGGCCATATCGTCTTTTAAATTATCTGGCAGTTGGGCTATGGCGACGATATCCGAAATAGCCAGTCGTCCTCCGGGTTTTAGTACTCGAAATGATTCCTCGAATACTTTTGATTTCTCTGGGGATAAGTTGATAACACAATTGGATATAATGACATCGACTACCGCATCGGCCACTGGAAGGTTCTCAATTTCACCAAGGCGGAATTCGACATTCTGGTAACCGGCGCTATCAGCGTTCCTGCGTGCTTTACTGACCATTTCTGGTGTCATATCTACGCCTATAACCCGTCCTGATTCGCCAACTTCTCGGGCAGCCAGGAAGCAGTCAAAACCACCACCACTGCCTAAATCCAGGACGGTTTCTCCAGTCTTTAATGAGGCTATAGTCTGGGGGTTTCCACAGCCCAGGCCCATATTTGCGCCGTCGGGAACTTGGTCAGTGTCAGTGTTTGAATAGCCGAGGTTAACAGATACGGTTTTTGCATCGGAGCTCGACTCTTCGCAACAGGAAGATACAGAGCATCCGCAGCCTGAACTGTCGGAGTCGGCTACTTTGCCGTACTGCTCGCGCACAGCCTTGCGGATATTGTCGTTTGTTATTTGAGTCATGGTCGTTTCCTGCTTCTAAGTAAAAAGTGATTTCATCTCTATAGACGGAGAGACTTTAAAAAGGACGCAAATTTTTTGAATTAGCAATATTTGCAGTTCCTGTTTTTCTTCTCATAGGAAACTAACTGGTTGTATTTATTGATCTCTATTTGACAGCAATTATGTAGCATACTTTTAAGTAATGCTCTGCCTCGTTGAACTCTGGATTTTGCGCCAGACAACGAGATACCTTCCAATTGAGCAACTTCTTTTTGTGTTTTGTTTTCGAAATCTGAAAACTGAATAGCCTTCCGGTATTTGTCGGGTAACTCCTTAACCATCGGTTTGAGACAGAATGACAACTCTTTTGTGATGACATCATCTTCATCAGATTCCAGTTGTTCAACCCATTCAGGGAGTTCTTCCGTGGGGCGCTTTGATCGATAGTGGTCGATGATGGTGTTTCGAGTGATCCGAAATAGCCAACTGACTAATCTTGTGTTTTCGTTTAGTGAGTCGATCTTGTTATGTATTTTGACAAATACTTCCTGTAACAGATCTTCAGCAACATCTTCGTTGGTTCTGCTTTTGATGAAGGTGGCTAGTTTTTTGTGGTATTCCAGCCAGATTTTCTCGGTTATTTCCATCCAGGCACTCTCTAACCCTGCTCCAACAAACTCCTCAAATCAATCACCGCTGCATTCGCCCGCGATATATACGACGCCATCACCAGTGAGTGATTGGCAAACAGGCCGAAGCCGCTGCCGTTCATGATCATCGGGCTCCACAGGGTCTCCTGACTGGCTTCAAGTTCGCGAATGATCTGGCGCAGGCTGATTAACGCGTTTTTCTTGGTTAACACGGATTCGAAGTCGTGTTCAGCGGCTTTGAGGAAATGAATCAATGCCCAGGCGGCTCCGCGGGTTTCGTAGAAAATATCGTCTATTTCACTCCAGGGGGTTTTGACATCGACCTGCTGACTGGTTTCGGTGGACTGCACGGCTTCGGCATCACCAGCCAGATCGGTATTCAGACGGGTTTGACCAACGCTTGCACTCAGGCGTTGCGAAAGACTGCCGAGCCGCTTCTCGACCTGGTTGAGCCAGTCTTTGAGGTTGTCGGCGCGCGCAAAAAACTGAGCTTCCGGGTTAGCCGGGTTTTGCAATCGATTGAGGTAACCGTATAGCGCATCGATACCATCCTGGTATTCGGTCTCTGTCGCCGGCAACATCCACGAGCCGCTATCGAAGTTGAACTGGGGTTCGGCAATAATGAGGTCGACGTCTTCAGTCGACTGTGATTGCGAGCGGCTATAGTCGTTTCGCATCGACCGGGTTAAATCGCGGACCTGTACGAGCACACCGAATTCCCAGTTGGGGATATTGTCGAGAAAAATCGACGGCGGTAGTACGTCATTACTCAGGTAACCACCGGGTTTATTCAGCAGCGTCTCCATCGCGGTTATAACAGCGCTGGTAGTGTAGCTGCCGGTTGTAATTCTGGCCCGGGTTTCAGGTGCTCTTTCGGTTGCCGCTTCGACCACATCAAAGGCTTCAGGTTCATCACTCCAGTAAATCCCCATGGCTAGCATGACAAGAATGAAGAGAACGACCGGTAGCGATAGCCAGCCCTTAGATGACTCGGACTGCGGCGAGCTTTTATTCCATCGATCCTTCAGGTCATCGATCCAATCCATCAGTTTTTCGTTCATCGTCTTGATTCAATTCCGGTTTCATGCCACATTCCGTTCATTATATATGGATTAAATATTATGTCAGGAATCCTCAGAAAGATTTTTAAATTGTTTGCCTACCTTGTGCTGGTCGTCGTGGTGTTTGTCGTATCTATCACGGCGATATTCGTAGCCACTTTCGATGCCAATGCCTATAAACAGGATTTGAGTGACCTGGTACACCAGCAAACCGGGCGCGATTTACAGTTTTTTGGCGATATAGGTCTCACCGTCTATCCCGATTTGGGAATGAAGCTTGGTGCCCTGAGTTTATCCAATGCCAACGGTTTTGGTAGTCAGCCGATGGTAAAGGTCAACCGGGTGAGTATTAGCGTCGATGTCGGTTCGCTGATAGCTTTTAGTCCCCAGGTGAGTCAGTTGCTATTGAGTGATCTGGAAGTAAACCTGCAGAAAAATTCGAAGGGTGTGACGAATTGGGATGACCTGGTGAAATCAGGCAAAAGCACGGCTTCAACCGAGACCCCGTCGAGCGAGAAAGCGGGCGAGAAAACTATAAAATTACAGGGTGCTTTTGGTGGGCTGAATATCCAGAATGCAAGCCTGTTATGGAAGGACGACCAGGCTGGTGTGGAATTTCGGGTAGACGATCTTGATTTAACCACAGGCCGCATCACTCCTGATGGGGCTTTTCCTTTGCAACTGCAGGTTTTGGTGCAAAGTGGTAGCGAGATTGATGCAAAACTCAATCTCGATTCTGATGTTCAGTACCTGCTCGAAAGTGGAGAACTTCGCTTATCTAACCTGGCGTTGAAGGTCGATGCGGGTGGCAGCCTGATGCCCTTCGATCCGCTGAATCTGTCTTTGGCTAGTCAGCGACTCACGCTCGATCCTGCCAAAAATGCGGTCGATATCGAAGGTCTGCAGCTAGGACTGAATAATCTGTTACTGAAAGGTAGGATTCAGGTTCGCGACTACACGCAACCTTCGGTCTTGTTCAAGCTCGAAGCCGATACGCTCGATGTCGATGAATTTCTGGGTATACCGCCGCCGGATCCGAAAGCGGAAGCGGTTGCAGAACCCGAGCCGGTTAAAACCGGTAGCGCCGAAGATGTTGAAATCAAATTGCCGATGGCGTTATTAAGGTCATTAGAAGTCGATGGTAGTCTGACGATTGCGAAACTCAAGCTGTTAAACCTTTGGATGAAGCAGATTGAGCTTGGTATGACTGCAAAGGGCGGCGTAGTCGATTTAAAGCCTTTAAAAATGCAGCTTTACGATGGCAGCTTCGAAGGTGCGATCCAGATCGATGCAAAAGGCAAATTACCGAAATATCAAGTGATTAAAGATTTGCAAAAGGTTCAGGTGGGTAAGTTGCTCACCGATTTTACCGGCAAAGATCAAATTAGCGGTAATATGACCGCAGGCGTTAGTGTCACAACTCAGGGGGAATGGCTTAGCCAGTTAAAGAAAAATAGTAACGGCAGCATGTCTCTGGCTTTTGTCGATGGTGCCCTCAACGGATTTAATCTGCGTTATTCGATCGATAAGGCCAAAGCTAAATTGAAAGGTCAACCAGCCCCCGAGGGGGACGTACAAAAGACAGATTTTTCTGCATTGAGTCTCACCGGTAAAATTAAAAGCGGTGTCTTCAGTAGTAATGACCTGGATCTACAGGCACCGGCTTTGCGTGTCGGTGGTGAGGGCCAGGCCGATCTCAATAACGAGACCGTCGATTACCTGGTAAAGGCGAAGCTGGTGAAGACACTCGACGGCCAGGAGGGTGGTAGCCAGGACGAACTGAGCGGTTTGTTGATTCCCGTACGCATTAAAGGACCGTTCACTGATCCAGATATCGATGTACAACTCGATGAAATGCTAAAGGCGCAAAGCGCGGCTAAAATCGCAGCGGAAAAAGCCAGGCTTGAGGCGCAAATCGCAGAAGAAAAAGCAGCACTGGAAGTTGCCAGGCAAAAAGAAATCGAAAAACAGAAGGCGGTGCTGGAAGCCAAAAAAGCGGCAGAAAAGAAAAAGCTGGAAGACAAGGTGAAGGATAAGCTGAATAAGCTGTTCGACTAAACCATGCATAGTAATTTTGCCGAGACGCTGCTCGGCTGGTTCGAATTATATGGCCGTCACGACCTGCCCTGGCAGGAAGATAAATCGGCTTATCGGGTCTGGCTGTCCGAAATTATGTTGCAGCAGACCCAGGTCGCCACAGTCATTCCTTATTATCAGCGTTTCCTAAATCGCTTTCCGTCCATTAATAGCCTCGCCGATGCCGGTATCGATGAAGTGCTTCAACTTTGGCAGGGGTTGGGGTATTACGCCCGTGCCAGAAACCTGCACCGTGCGGCGCAAATAATGCGTGATCAGCACGGCGGCGATTTTCCAGTTTCAATGGAAGATGCTTTAAACCTCCCGGGTGTTGGCCGTTCCACCGCTGGCGCGATTCTTACCTTCGCCTGTGGCCAGGGTTGGCCTATCCTCGATGGTAATGTTAAACGTGTGCTGGCACGCTGCTACCAGGTGCCCGGCTGGTATGGACAGGCCGCGACGATGAAGCAGCTCTGGCAACTCGCCGGGACCAATACGCCGGAAAGTCAAACGGATGATTACAATCAGGCGATGATGGATTTAGGTGCTACTGTCTGTCTGAAGTCAAAACCCAAATGCGATCAATGTCCCTTAACCAGTCACTGCCTGAGTTTCGAGCGGCAAACGCAGGATCAATACCCCGAAAAGAAACCAAAAAAATCAAAGCCGATCAAGCAAACATTGATGATGTTATATCGCTACCAGAACCAGATTTTATTGTGGCGTCGCCCACCGACTGGTATCTGGGGTGGTTTATGGAGCTTACCGGAGGTAGGGAGCATTGAGGAAATAACAGGATGGCAGGTAAATTATTTATCGCTCCAATCCTCATGTATGTCAGTCAGCGAAAATTTACTAAGGCACCAGTTTACGCATTTTAGTCTGGATATATCGGTGGCCAATATCGAATTGGGTACTTTGCCTGGAAAAATTTCCGACAATCAAAATATTAAACTGGTGCCGTTTAACCGACTGGCTGAATTTGGTTTGCCGACGCCAG
>JAOUJX010000009.1 GCA_029882955.1 Gammaproteobacteria bacterium | reverse complement strand
TCACGAGGGATTCGACGTTGGCGCTGTGCGGGATATCAGAGATCGGTTTCCCGGGGTAAAAATTCTTGCCCACCCTGAGTGTACACCGGGGCTGGTATCTGAGGTTGACTATGCCGGCGGCACCGAAGGCATGCTCAACTATGTAAAGAACTCCCCCGCGCATACCTTCATGCTGGTAACCGAGTGTGGAATCACCGACCGCTTCAAAAGTGAATTCCTCGATAAGGAAATCGTCGGTACCTGCATCCTTTGCCCCTACATGAAGGAAATCCAGCTTGACGACGTGCTCAAGGCGCTGAAAGAGCCGACGCCCGAGCAACGCGTCGAAATACCACCGGTCATCGCGGCGCGCGCGAAACAAAGCCTGGACAGAATGTTCGAACTGGAGAAGAAAGGAAAAGCGCTGCAGGTAGAACAGGGCAGGGGCGCTCTGCCCTGGACAACATAAACTATCGCGCGATAACCGCTAGCCTCCCTATTCAAAGCATCACTATTGAAAGAACCCTCTGAGGTAATCAAGAAAACTTTTACCCCTCCTTGACTCTAAAAAAGAGATACCTCCATCTGAAAAGTAATCCTGACGCCGACTCCCGTCAAGGAATAAGGTTTTATCCCCATCCTCACATGAGCCTGATGTGGTTGTATCTTCGGAATGAATCATAGCAGTGTTTATATATTTGCCAGACAACGTTGCCTGTCATATGTTTTTTAAAAAGAGGTAATCGTGAAAGAGACCTGGCAAGGACACCGTAAAAATATTAATTTCCGGCTCCGGCCAAGTCTCAGAAGAGCAAGCGCTCTTGAGTTAATTTATAGAATAGCCATGTCGCGAAGTAAATAGAATTTTGTGTGAAAGTGACAAGTATTGACGTAGATCAATTTTTATCAAATTTCCTTATAATTATTTGGTTCTCTATTATCACTCAATATTCTGAACCTGCTCCCGCATCTGCTCAATTAACACTTTAAGGTCGACCGACCATTGCGTTGTAGTGGCATCCTGCGATTTGGAAGCCAATGTATTCGCCTCCCGATTTAACTCCTGCATCAAAAAGTCCAGTCGACGACCGACTGCTTCCTTACGTTTAAGCACGTTTTCGACTTCGGCAATATGCGTATCAAGACGGTCCAGCTCTTCGTCAACGTCGAGCTTTTGAGCAAGTATTGCCAGTTCCTGTTCGAGGCGCCCCTCATTGCTGCCTTCGGCCCACTTTTGCATTTTTTCGTTCAGATTAGATTTCCATTTTTCGTGCATGGCGGTAACCATCTCCGGTCTGTGTACACGCAGTTCACTGACGATTTCGCTAATCTGGCTACATCGACTCGAAATCAATTCACCCAGTGCCTGACCTTCTCCTTCCCTTGATTCCACCAACTGCGCCAGCGCCGACTGCAAACTGGTTATCGCCAGATCGATTAACGGTGCCATATCTTTTTCGGTGTCAACGATAACGCCTGGCCAGCTCAGAATATCGGCCACCGATAACTTACTACCCTCGTGGACAATATTAAGCACTTCCTGTTCGACATGTCGCAGGCTACGAACCAGCCCCTGGTTCAGTTGAATGTCGCCCACGCTGCTTTGATCGAGTTTATACCGAAGGCTGATATCAACCTTACCGCGGGTCAGATATTTAGCTATCTGCTTACGTATCTCGGGTTCCAGCCCCTTGAATTCCTCGGGTAGTTTAAGGCCAGGCTCCAGATAGCGGTGATTAACTGAGCGGATTTCCCAGGTCACCGAGCCGGTTTCACAACTTTCCTGCACACGGGCGAATGCCGTCATACTTCTGAGCACGTTTCTATTCTCCTGCTTTTTTCATCCAGTAAACCTTCGATGTACCGATAAGATTACTCTTCGAAGTCGACAGGCATCATAGCTCATTTGATCTCAGCATGCATAAAGACAAATCAATAATGCATGGAATTCATCTGGCTCTTTATAAGTCTCGACCCGTATAATCCCTCTCTTTTTATCAGGAAGTCTATATGAGACCAAGCAGCCGAGCCGCCGACCAACTAAGATCTATCAAACTCACTCGAAATTTCACCAAACACGCCGAAGGTTCGGTGCTGATTGAATGCGGTGACACTCGAGTGATTTGCACCGCCTCGATAGAAAACTCGGTTCCCGGATTCCTGCGCGGCAAAGGTAGCGGCTGGGTAACCGCCGAATACGGTATGTTGCCTCGCTCGACCGGCAGTCGTATGCGCCGGGAAGCCAATGCGGGTAAACAAGGCGGCCGGACACTTGAGATTCAACGTCTCATCGGCAGAGCATTACGCGCCTGCATAGACACCAAACTACTGGGCGAACGCACCATTACTATCGACTGCGATGTCATTCAGGCCGATGGTGGAACCCGTACCGCTTCGATATCGGGGGCCTGGGTCGCGCTCGCCGATGCAATCGATACCCTGCTCGAAAAAGGCGCATTGAAGAAAAGCCCTGTTCATTGTCAGATAGCAGCCATCTCGGTTGGCATTTACGAGGGTGAAGCCGTGCTCGACCTTGACTATGCCGAAGACAGTCAGGCAGATACCGATATGAATGTGATCATGAATAATCAGGGCGGTTTTATCGAAGTACAGGGCACCGCCGAAGCAGCCGCTTTTTCCGAACAGGAGCTAACCAGTATGCTGGCACTGGCGAAAAAGGGTACTGCGGAGATTTTCGAACTGCAAAGCGAAGCCAGATCATCGTGAACAAACTGGTACTGGCATCGGGTAATGCAGGGAAGCTGAGAGAGCTCTCGGCCTTGCTCGAAGACTTCGGCTACGAAGTACACCCGCAATCCGAGTTCAATGTCATAGAACCGGAAGAGACCGGCACTACCTTCGTCGAGAACGCGATAATCAAGGCACGCAACGCCGCCCAACATACCGGCTTGCCAGCGCTTGCGGACGATTCGGGTATTGTAGTCGATGCCCTGCAAGGCGCTCCCGGTGTTTACAGCGCCCGATTTGCTGGAGTAAACGCAAACGACGAAGCCAATAATGCCCTGCTGGTCGAGAAGCTGAGATCAGTTCCCGCCGAGTTGCGTACTGCCCACTACCAGGCGGTGATTGTCTTTATGCGCCATGCCGGAGATCCTTCACCGATCATCTGCGAGGGGAGCTGGGAAGGCCTGATTCAGCTCGAAGCCGAAGGCGAAGGCGGTTTTGGCTACGATCCGTATTTTTATCTGCCAACGCTGGGTTGCACCAGTGCTCAGCTCAGCGCCGAAGAAAAAAATCGGCTGAGCCACCGGGGACAGGCTTTACAACAATTGAGAACTCGACTCAGCGATGGCATTTAGCAGCAATCCCCCCCTCGGGCTCTACATCCACCTGCCCTGGTGCGAGAAAAAATGCCCCTATTGCGATTTCAACTCCCACCAGGCCAGTGATCTTCCGGAGCAGGAATATATAAAGGCCCTGCTACACGATCTGGAGCAGGATTTACCGCTGATATGGGGCCGTAGCATCGAGAGTATTTTTATCGGCGGCGGTACACCGTCATTGTTTTCAGGCACCGCCATTGAGCAGCTGTTTTCCGGCCTGCGCGCCTTATTGAAACTAAATCCCGGCATCGAAATCACCATGGAGTCGAATCCCGGTAGTGCCGACACTACGAATTTCCAGGCCTATCGAGAAAGCGGCGTGAACCGGCTATCGATTGGTGTGCAGAGTTTTAACGACGAGTTTTTAACCTCGCTTGGCCGGGTTCACAGCTCAGAGCTTGCTTTGCAGGCATTTGAGGCTGCAAGGGCAGCCGGTTTCGACAATATCAATATCGACTTAATGTACGGTTTACCTGCGCAATCACTGAAGCAGACCCTGGCCGATGTTCAGCAGGCAATAGACCTTGGTGTCGAGCATATCTCCCACTACCAGCTTACGATTGAACCCAACACGCTATTTCACCATGCGCCACCTGCACAAATGCCCGACGACGATCTGAGCTGGGAGCAGCAATGCCAGAGCCAGTCCATGCTTGCCAAAGCCGGATATCAGCAATACGAAATATCTGCCTATAGTCGAGTAAATAGACAATGCCAGCACAACCTCAACTACTGGCATTTTGGTGACTACCTCGGCATCGGTGCCGGTGCACACGGTAAAATTACCCTGGGAGGAGAAAACCGGGTAATACGTCGCGTTCGGCAACGGCAACCCCAGGCTTACTTACAAAATGAGGGCCGCGATACAATCGTCAGCGAAAAAGAACTCGATACTGCAGACCTGGTGTTCGAGTTTATGCTCAATAGCTTAAGACTCAACCAGGGGTTCGAGTCAAAGCTATTTTCCGAAAATACCGGATTATCACTAAACGAAGTGTTACCAACGTTACAGGCCGCTAGCGAAAAAGGATTAATCGATATCGGTCCTACCGGTATTTGTCCGACTGCCCGGGGATTTCGATTCCTGAATGACCTTCAATCTATGTTCCTGGAACATACATCACCTCAAAATCAAGCTTTTTTCAGCTCAGACAAAGAATTTATGCACAGCTAGAATAAACCATTATATTTTGTCAATAGAATTTCTAAAAAAAATCGATTATTTTTTATTGATTACCTAAGTAACTGATATATTTGAATATTTTAGAATTGATCAAAAAATGACACATCTAACAAAACACTAGTGTTTGCAAGGCTTTCAGCACTTGTCCCTTGCTTTACTCACAGACTTATCCACAGATTCTGTGGATAACCGCAATGCCCTTACAACTTCAAGGTTTTATTACAAAATGGTTACAAGTTACCTTAAGTTTCACCTCTAAATTGAGTAAAAAAAGAGATAGTAGTCGAAGCAATAAACAGGCATCACCTGCCCACCCCAATCTTCCCCATATAAGCCGCCTTCATCGCCCCCTCAAATTCTTCATTCGAGTCGTATTTAAACCCAAGCACCGGTTCCCACAACTCGGCATTTTCCATGCACAGGTAGAAAAACACGTCGCGCTGCCAATTGTCATCAAAGCACTCGTAAAGGTGCGAAAACATTTCCAGCTTGGTATCATCGGGATAAGACTTCTTTCCCGCTGCATCAACCATTGGCATTTTCAATATCTGACCCGGAATTGCCTGCTTACGAATCTCGCGTAGTACCGGTTTAATAAATGTCAGAGTCCCCATCGATACCAGTGCAACTTCTTCGGGTCTGAAATCCTGCATCAGTGTCTCGACGACGGTGCCATAGTCGCGCTGCCAGTTCTCGTAATGTACCATCGGATGAAAATGAAAACCGACTACATATCCGGCATCGGCCACTTTTCGCGCCGCTGCCAGTCGCTTCTCCAGTGTCGCAGTACCGTGTTCCTCGTGACGAATAATCGTCGGTGTATTAAGCGACCAGGTACAGATGATATTTCTGCCCACACGGTCTCTCGATCGAAGTAAATGACTGACATTGGCCGATTTGGTTTTGAGTTCGATGATGACATTCGGGTTGTCGTTGGCGAACTCGATGAGCGCATCGAGTACACCGTGACTGTTACCCCACATTAGCGAGTCGGAGGATTGCCCAGTTCCTATATGATAGGTTTTTTGCGGATCAAGCTGGAGCGCTTTGAGTTTATCGGCGAAGCCTTTATCAAAGGTGATCTTCTTGCCATCGAAAAAGCTTTGAATACTGCAATAACTGCATCCGTAACCGCAATTATCTACCGCATCAAGGGTTTGCAGATTACAGCACAGTGTACGCGGCGAAGCGACCGGGCAACGCCCCAGACCAAGATCGGGTTTAAGCAGGCTGGCGGGCTGCGCCGCTGCGCTGACCTTGCAGGCATCGCTGTCTTCGGCGTACTGGTTCAGGCGGTTTTGATAATCTTCGCGAATCGCGCGCAATTGTGTCATGACCTGTTGTTTGCGTACCTTACCCCCTGCTCCAGGATTATCGACAGGCCAGAGATCGACTATCGACGGCCCACCCCACATCTGGAAATCGAGTGCTATTTCGCAGGCCTGCCGACAATCCTGCATCGACAGACGTAGCGATTGAGCCTGTTGATACAGGAATTCCTGTAAATTAGGGGTAAGCAATCGAAACATCGACTGCTCTTTAATGGTGGACTCAAAATTGTTGTGGCTCATGCCCTTGATCGGTTGTTATCGTAATAATCAGGCTACATAATAGCCCAGTATTTGAGCCGACCCTACCAGTGCCTGGCTAAATACAGGTCTGGATTCCACCCTATGTCGATGAAACCGGCTTCGAACACAAAAAACACTTGCACTTTCGCCGCTAAAAGGTCAAAATTCGCGCCCTTTAAAACCCTAGGCATCAGGCTGAACCATGAAAGAAGGTATTCACCCCGAATATAGAGACGTTGTATTTCAGGACATTTCATCTGAATTCGCGATTCTGACACGCTCTACCGTACCAACCCGGGAAACCATCAAATGGGAAGACGGTAACGAGTACCCATTACTGAAGCTTGAAATTTCGAGCCAGTCGCACCCGTTCTACACTGGTAAGCAGCACATTCTGCAAACCGCCAAGCAGGTCGACAAGTTCCGTCAGCGTTACGGCAAGTAAAAGCTATACAGAATTTCCGAAAGAGGGTGCCAATGGCACCCTTTTTTTTGCCTCACTGAAAAATGCCGTTACAATAAAGCCATGACTCGGTCGCTCTGTTACTACAGCTTTTTTATTATCACAATATTCGTTTCGGGTTGCGCCATTAACCCCGTGAGCGGCAAGAGCGATTTTGTCACTATTAGCGAATCAGAGGAAGTTGTCCAGGGCGCTAAATATCACCAGTCGATCATCGAACGATACGGCATTTACGATAATCCTGAGTTACAGGCCTACGTGAATCGGCTCGGACAGGCACTCGCAGCGGAAAGCCACCGCTCGCATTTGAACTTTCACTTCACGGTACTCGACTCCCCTGAGATAAACGCCTTTGCCCTGCCCGGCGGCTATGTTTATATCACCCGCGGCATCATGGCTTACTTAAACTCAGAGGCCGAACTCGCCGGTGTTCTCGGGCACGAAATTGGTCATGTCACCGCACGACATTCGGTGCGCCAGCAATCTGGGCAATTTGCATCGAGCCTGCTCAATGTTTTGGTCGCAGCCACCACGGGTAGTCAATCATTAGGCCAGCTTAGTAGTCAGCTCAGTACTGGAATAGTCCGTGGTTACGGCCGCAAGCACGAACTCGAGGCCGACAAACTTGGTGCTGAATACCTACATAGAGTCGGCTACAATCCAGACTCGATGCTTGAGGTGATTGCGGTACTAAAAAATCAGGAGTTATACGAAAGGGCCCTGGCTAAAAAACAAAACCGGCAACCTAATATTTATCACGGGGTTTTTTCGACCCACCCCAAAAACGACCAACGACTGAAAACCGTTGTGGGTGCAGCGAAAAAATTGTCTGTAAAAAAATACCGCAGCAATAACGAGACAGTTTATCTAAAGACGATCGAAGGCATGACCTGGGGACAAAACATCGAACAGGGCATCGTGGTCAATAACCGGTTCATGCACCCCACCCTGGCGATTTCGATCCAGTTCCCTGAAAAATGGCAGGTGAGCAATACTCCGCAAGCTCTTGTTGCTCGCGACCACGAAGGTGGCGCCATGGTGCAAATTTTACCAGTTACGATCGAACCGAAGGAAAGCATGACGGGCCTGTTAAAACGCCAGACCAACAACAATAAGCTAGCGGTTATCGATCAAAAATATGGTGCCAGCGCCGTTACCCAGGTGAGTATCGGTAATACAAAGCAGCCTGCACGGTTAAGTGCAATCAAAGTCGATAATAACCAGGCTTTGTTGATAATCGGCACCAGCAAAAAGGATGCATTTAAAACCTTAGATACACAGTTTTTGAAAATCAACCAAAGCTTCTCCCGACTCAGCGCAAAGGAGACTACATCCATTACCTCACCTGTACTCACGGTCATACAGACAGGCAAAGGTGATAGCTTCCAGTCTCTGGCCAAATCAAGCCCGATAAATTATGAAGCCGAAAGTATACTCAGGTTACTCAACGGCGCTTTTCCGGATGGTCACCTGGTTGCGGGCCAGCGTTTGAAAATCATAAAGAATGTTAAAAATTAGATTTTTTTCACAAAAATATCTGTGAATTCTGTTAACGTCGCAGGATAAACCTGCATTATTGAAAACCATAAGAGGTAGTTGTGTCTCAATATCCGATCACCCGTAAACGTCGCATGCGACGAGACGATTTTTCTCGTCGGCTAATGCGTGAAAACCAGCTCACAACCGATGACTTTATTTACCCGATGTTTGTACTAGATGGCGAGCAGCAACGCCAGTCGGTGGATTCTATGCCGGGTATTGAACGGCTCAGCATCGACCTACTCGTCGAAGAAGCCAGAACTATTCATCAACTGGGTATTCCAGCAATAGCCCTGTTTCCCGTGGTCGAAAGCGAGGGCAAAAGCGACAATGCCGAAGAGGCCTGGAACCCGCAGGGGCTGGTGCAACGAACGGTTCGTGCCCTAAAATCCGCCCTGCCCGACCTCGGTGTTATTACCGATGTAGCGCTTGACCCTTATACCAGCCATGGTCAGGATGGCTTGCTTGATAAAGACGGTTATGTCACCAATGACCGCACCGTCGAGGTGCTGGTAAAGCAGGCTTTATCGCACGCCGAGGCTGGCGTCGATATCGTCGCACCTTCGGACATGATGGATGGCCGTATCTATGCGATTAGAGAGGCTCTGGAGCGGGAAGGCTATGTCAATAAGCGCATCCTCGCTTACGCGGCCAAATACGCATCGAGTTTTTACGGCCCTTTTCGCGACGCCGTTGGCTCCTCCGGAAATCTTGCCGGTGGCAATAAGTATTCGTATCAAATGGATCCAGCCAATAGCAATGAAGCCCTGCACGAAGTAGCGCTCGATATCGATGAAGGTGCCGACATGGTGATGATAAAGCCAGGCATGCCTTACCTGGATATCGTGCAACGCATCAGTCAGGAACTACAGTTCCCAACCTTCGTTTATCAGGTCAGCGGCGAATACGCGATGATCAAAGCCGCTGGTGCAAACGGCTGGATCGACGAGAAAGCCTGTGCGCTAGAAGCATTGCTATCCATGAAGCGTGCGGGGGCTGATGGCATCCTGACTTATTTCGCAAAATCTGCAGCGATCTGGCTACAGGAGTAAAAGTGAACAAGGAAGTCAGCACTCCAAATCGCTACGCTGTTGTTGGCAACCCGGTTAGCCACAGCCTCTCACCCCGAATTCACCAGGCTTTTGCCAGACAGGCACGCATCGACTTAAGCTATGAAGCGATAGAGTTACCCGAAGCCGGATTTGCCAAAGGTATCGAGAATTTACAGTCACAGGAATTTAAGGGGCTTAATGTCACGGTACCGTTCAAGCAGCAGGCCTGGCTATTATGCGACCGAAAAAGTCCTCGTGCCAATGATGCACGCGCGGTCAATACTCTCATACTTCTTTCTGATGGAACGATAGCTGGCGATAATACCGATGGCGTCGGCCTCACCCGCGACCTGGTTAATAATCATCGCGCGTTGATTAAACGGAGGAAGGTTTTAGTGCTGGGTGCTGGTGGCGCAGTGCGCGGCGTATTACCCTCGTTACTGGCACTCAGCCCGGAAAACCTCACCGTCGCCAACCGCACACTGGAGAAAGCCGAGCAACTAGCCAAAGATTTTCAGAATATTGGTGAAGTCACTAGCTGTGCTTACGATGGACTCGGACGCGAGAAATTTGACCTGATTATTAATGGCACGTCTGCTGGATTGACCCACGAGATCCCCCCGGTTCCTGATACGGTACTGGGGGTTAATTCGATCTGTTATGACATGATGTACAACATCACTGGTAATACTGCCTTCGTCGACTGGGCGATAAATCGAGGTGCCTCAAGTTCGATCGATGGACTCGGCATGCTGGTAGAGCAAGCCGCCGAATCATTTTTTATCTGGCACGGTGTCCCCGTCGATACTGCCGAAGTGATCGCCTCCCTGCGAGGACAGAAATAAAAACGAAGCGCGATCATCGGGGGAATGAATCGCGCTTCGCCCTCCTCCTACCTGGTTGAATCTGGTACGGGTAACTTACTCAGCATAAAGGATCGCAGCGCAGAGGTATCGGTTCTTTTTATTATCGTCTTACGGGGGCTCAACGAGAGGATACCCCTGGCTGCGATCACCACCTGAACAAGTAGCAACCAGATGAAAAGTGAAAAGCTGCCAACACCATAGGTGACGGTCGTCACTTCGACTTCTTCGTAGTACAGTACTTCATCTCGACCCAGGTCTTCGAGCATGACGTCTTTACCAAGATTGTGATGATCGAGTATTTCACTAGCGACCATACCCGCATGATTAAGGCTGTAAATCTCCACCAGTACTGCGTAATAACCCGTGAAATACCCGTCTATCAGTTCGGTGGTTACTTCATAGGTATCACTGGCATTATTTTCAAAAATATTGAATAAGCCGGTGGTGTGATACTGAATCCAGGGGCCGCCTTCCCTACTGAGGTACAACTTGGCGTAAACTGTGGCTCCGTCATAATCAACGTCAACGTCAAAGCTCACATTAAGTGCATGATGAAAACCATCCCTATCCAGATCCGAAAGCAAGTCGACATCACCCTGGTAGATGGTGAAATACTGATCATAACGATTAGCGGTTCTGCTTAATGTGTCATCCTCGACAATACTGGTGTCAGAGGCAGTACTAGTCACCAGTTCCTGAGACTTCACTTCTTCTCTAAGTACGATACTGTCGTCTTCGACTAGCTTGCCGACGGATCGCGACACCAGGACTTCATCGCTTTGCGCGAAACCATTCAAACTAATTGCGCAAAGCAGTCCGGCAAAACCGATTCTTGTTGTGGTATTCATGGCATTCACCTTTTCGGCTTAATTAGTGACGGTAATTACGCTGGGTGTTGTACTGATATCCACTATGGCTGTGGCTATGCTTGCGCTGCTTACGGTACGAGCGATGGTAACTACCATGGTTGTTATAGCCGTAATAGCGCTTCTTTTCGTAGCGGTAAGTTTGGGTATTGTTAAGAAGCACCGAAGCAATCACACCCGCCGCCAGATAAGGCAGAATCGACTGACCTTCGTGATCAGCCCGTGCGGTTGTAGCGATCGAACCGGCGAGTATTAAAGCGGATAAGAGTGAAACTTTAATTCCTGTTTTTAAATTTAACATCACATTTGCCTCGTTGATTGAAGGAGTGACGCTAATTTAAACCTGACTCACTGAATGCTGGCTGAATCGGAATTAAGATCGGGAAAAGGAGATTTTTTTACTTTTTATGCTTTTGGGGGTAGGGCACAAAAAAGGCCGGAAAATCCGGCCTCTTTGTTAAACTTATGTCGCGATCAATTACAGCGCTTTAATCTGAGCATTCATACGGCTCTTATGGCGAGCGGCCTTATTGCGACTGATAATACCCTTGTTGGCAGAACTATCGAGTACAGGTACGACTTTCTTGTAGGCTGCCTCAGCGGCGGCCTTGTCGGCAGATGCAATCGCTGCGACCGTAGCCTTAAGATAGGTACGCATCATCGAGCGATGGCTCGCATTACGCTGACGGCGCTGTTCGGCCTGGTTTGCGCGTTTTTTTGCTGAAGCTGAGTTCGCCAAGGTTCACTCCCGGATAGGCTTAAAAAATCAGGCGCGCATTATCTGCACTGCGCGGGTTCATGTCAACCCGAAATACCCGTAAAATAACTAATAGTGTGGCGGTTTCGGTGCTAAAATTCGCCGCTTTTAGGATTAGCCTGCAAATAAGGTGCCCAGCTTAATCAAATCAACATTATCGGTCGGCTCGATGACGCTGCTTTCGCGCGTGCTGGGACTGGTTCGTGATATTTTTATTGCGCGCTATTTCCTGGCAGAAGCCACTGATGCCTTTTTCGTTGCCTTCAAGATACCCAACTTTTTCCGCCGCCTGTTTGCTGAAGGTGCATTCTCTCTAGCCTTTGTCCCAGTATTAACCGAGTATCGAAACCAGTATAGCGCGGACGACACCCGTGAATTGATCAACCGCGTAGCAGGTACTATGGGTGTAATTTTATTGATACTGGCCTGCCTCGGTGTTGTTGCCTCGCCACTACTCACCAGTATTTTTGCCGCGGGCTTTATCGATGAGCCACAGAAATTCAAACTTACCGCAGATCTGCTACGCATAACCTTCCCTTATATTTTGCTTATATCAATGACGATGATGGCTGCGGGTATATTGAACACCTGGAAACATTTTCTGGTTCCAGCGTTCACCCCGGTGTTACTAAATTTATCCATGATTAGCTGCGCTATCTGGCTAAGTCCACAACTCGACGTACCCATATTCGCACTAGCCTGGGGTGTTTTAATCGCTGGTGTTGTTCAATTGCTGTTTCAGTTACCCTTTCTCTATCGCGAAGGATTACTACCAAAGCCAGTCTGGGGCTGGAAACACAACGGTGTTCAGAAAATCCTTAAACTGATGATTCCTGCCATATTCGGTTCGTCGGTGGCGCAAATCAATATACTGCTGGACACCTTTATCGCGTCATTCCTCATCTCCGGTAGCGTCACCTGGTTATACTATTCTGAGCGCTTGTTGTGGCTACCGATGGGTGTATTCGGCGTTGCACTGGCCACGGTGGTTTTGCCCCATCTCTCCGAAGCACATTATAAAAAGGGCGCGACAAATTTCGGCCAAACCCTGCAATGGGCGATAAAACTGTCATTAATCATCGCCATACCCGCAGCAACTGGTCTATTTCTGCTCGCACAGCCAATCCTGTCGACACTATTTCAATACGGCGTTTTCTCGGGTAGCGATGCCTTGATGGCAGCACTTAGCCTGATGGCCTACAGTCTCGGCCTACCCGCGATGATTTTGACAAAGATTCTAGCGAATGGGTTTTATGCCCGACAGGATACCAAAACCCCTGTTCGCATAGGTATTCAGGCCATGTGTCTTAACATGTTATTGAATATTATTTTTGTATTGTGGATGTTAAAGACCGATTTTATCGCACCGCATGTCGGTCTCGCGCTAGCCAGCACTTTGGCCGCTTATTACAACGTAACAATGCTTGCACTAACGCTAAAGAAAGATACTATCCTGGAAAATCTCGGTACTTTAAGCCTTACCCTGGTAAAAATATTACTGGCCTGTGGTGCGATGTCCATTGTTCTGGTATTCCTGTTACCCGACGCCAATACCTGGGCCGACTGGCACTGGTTTGAACGAATATTCGAACTCTGTCGGGTAATCCTGCCTGCCATCTTGTGTTATGCGGCGATGCTCTGGATAATGGGGTTTCGGCGCCAGCACCTTAGCCCTTGATCGACTATCTTTAAGCATGCAACTCATTCGTGGACTCCATAACCTGACTCAACCCCTGCCCGATTGCGTAGTCACCATCGGCAATTTTGATGGCATCCACCTGGGGCATCAGCACGTACTTTCACAGTTGAAATCTGCGGCGAAACAACGCGACCTGTCGAGCACGGTAGTGATTTTTGAACCACAGCCGAATGAGTTCTTCGCGCCCGCAAAGGCACCTAAACGACTATCCCGATTTCGGGAAAAATTGAATTATCTCAAATCGCAGGATATTGATTATCTGTTCTGTTTGAAATTTGACCAGAGACTGGCCAACCTGGAGGCGAACGATTTTGTTAAAAGCATTCTGATCAACGGCCTGAATACGCATCACCTGGTGATTGGCGATGATTTTCGCTTTGGCAAAAACCGCCTGGGCGACTTTGAACTATTACGACAATGCGGCCGCGAATTAGGTTTCGATGTCGAAAACAGCGATACGCTGCTAGTCGATAACCACCGGGTCAGCAGCACACGTATTCGTGAATGCATCCAGCGGGACAACTTCAAGCTTGCCGAACAGCTTCTCGGAAGGCCTTATTCGCTCTCTGGAAAGGTCTCGCACGGCCAAAAACTCGGCCGGGAACTCGGATTTCCAACAATTAACATCAAAATGGGCGACAAAACCCTGATTGTTAAAGGAATATTTGCGGTCAGGGTGAAAGGTATAGATAATCGCCTGCTACAGGGCGTCGCCAGCATTGGCACGCGCCCTACGGTGAATGGCGTCGATACCATCCTCGAAGTTTTTATCCTGAATTTCGATCAGGATGTTTACGGTAATTGCGTAGAAGTCGAATTTCTGTACAAAATTCGAGATGAACTGAAATTTGACTCGCTGGAAGAATTAACCGTCCATATGAAAGACGACATCATCAAGGCCAAACATTATTTTGCAACCCAGCCTACAAGCGGAAATTGAGTGACTGATTACAAACATACCCTGAACCTGCCGGACACCGAATTCCCGATGCGCGGCAACCTCGCTAATCGCGAACCCGAGCGTCTGCAAAACTGGCAAGACAAAGACCTGTACCAGAAGATTCGCGATGCCCGTGTCGGTAAAAAGCGCTACGTCCTGCACGACGGCCCTCCTTACGCTAATGGCGATATCCATATTGGCCACGCGGTCAATAAAATCCTCAAGGACATGATCGTCAAATCGCGCACACTAAACGGCGAAGACGCTCCTTATGTGCCGGGCTGGGATTGTCACGGCCTGCCGATAGAACATCAGGTCGAAAAAAATATTGGCAAGGCCGGGGTTAAGGTCGAAGTTGACACCTTCCGCCAGGCCTGCCGTGACTACGCGCACAAGCAAATCGAAAACCAGAAGGTAGACTTTATCCGCCTCGGCGTCCTTGGTGACTGGGATCGCCCCTACCTGACCATGAACTACGACACCGAAGCTAACATCGTACGTTCACTCGGAAAAATAATAGAAAACGGCCATCTTCACAAGGGTGACAAGCCCGTGCACTGGTGCACCGATTGTGGCTCGGCATTGGCCGAGGCAGAAGTTGATTACAAAGACAAAGCATCACCCGCGATAGACGTTAAATTTCCGGTAGTCGATGAAGATGCTTTTTTTACAGCCCTTGATGGTGAGCGCGGCGAAGGGCCACTATCTGTGTTGATCTGGACCACCACGCCCTGGACCTTACCTGCCAACCTGGCCGTCTCCTTGAATCCTGGCTTTGATTATGTCGTTGTGCAAATCGATGGCGAACAGGTATTTCTCGCCGAAGACCTGCTCAAAGACGCGATGGCACGTTACGGTATCGGTGATTACAAAATCATTGCCCGGGGCAAGGGCGAAGCCCTCGACCGTCAACAATTACGCCACCCATTTTATGACCGCGAATCACTGGTTGTAATCGGCGATCACGTTACCCTCGAAGCAGGCACCGGTGCCGTGCATACCGCACCCGGCCACGGTCAGGACGACTTTGTCATTGGCAAAAAATATGGCCTGGAAGTTTATAACCCGGTTGGGGATAACGGCTGCTTCCTGCCCAATACCGAATTTTTCGCTGGAGAGCACGTCTTCAAGGCCAACGATCACGTCATCGAAGTTTTGAAAGAAAACAATACTTTGATGCATGTCGAGAAATTTGAGCATAGCTACCCGCATTGCTGGAGGCATAAAACGCCCATTATTTTTCGCGCCACACCACAGTGGTTTATCAGCATGGAGCAGGCCGGTTTACGTGACCTCGCCATGGCTGAAATCAAAAAAGTCCAGTGGGTGCCCAGTTGGGGGCAGGCGCGCATCGAAAGCATGATCGAAAATCGTCCCGACTGGTGTATTTCACGCCAGCGTTTCTGGGGTGTGCCGATCCCGCTATTTGTTCATAAAGAGACTCAGGAAATTCACCCGAGGACTGCCGAATTAATCGAAGAAGTTGCCAAACACATCGAAAAGACCGGCATCCAGGCCTGGTTTTCACTGAAGGCCGAGGACCTGCTCGGCGACGAAGCTGACCAATACAGCAAACTCAGCGATACCCTGGACGTCTGGTTTGATTCGGGCACGACTCATTTCAGTGTTTTGCAGCACGATGAATTTGATCGCTTCCATTTTCCGGCCGATATGTATCTGGAAGGTTCTGATCAGCACCGCGGCTGGTTCCACTCGTCACTACTTGCTTCCTGCGCCATGCACGGCCAGGCTCCCTACAAGCAGGTCCTCACGCATGGTTTCACGGTCGACGCCAAAGGTATGAAAATGTCAAAGTCGGTCGGCAACGTGGTGGCTCCTAACAAGGTGATGAAAACGCTTGGCGCCGATATTTTACGCCTCTGGGTAGCTTCGACGGACTACTCGGGCGAAATGTCGATCTCCGATGAAATTCTCAAACGTACGGCAGATTCCTATCGCCGAATCCGTAATACCTTGCGTTTTCTGCTGGCCAACATCAATGGCTTTGAACCAGCAGAACATCTGGTTGAAGCCGACCACCTGCTCGCACTGGATCGCTGGATAGTGGCCGAAACGCTAACGCTGCAAACCGAGCTGCAGAGACTTTACAACAGCTATCAATTCCACACTGCGGTGCAGAAAATTCACAACTTCTGCTCAGAAACACTGGGCGGCTTTTACCTCGACGTCATCAAGGATCGACAGTACACCACACAAACCGATTCGCTGGCCCGGCGCTCCTGCCAGACTGCGATGTACCATGTCATCGAAGCCATGACCCGCTGGATAACACCGATCTTAAGCTTCACCGCCGACGAGATCTGGGAAAACCTGCCGGGCGAACGCGAAGAACTGGGCGTATTTATCGCCGAATGGTATGACGGCTTATTCGCCTACGAAAACGCCGACATCAAGCCCGAAGTCTGGGAAGCACTGCAGCAGGTTCGTGCTGATGTAAGCAAGTCATTAGAAGTATTAAGACAGGAAGGCAATATTGGCTCAGGCCTCGATGCCGAGGTGACCATCTATGCCGATGCCAGCCTGATAGAGCAGCTTTCTATTTTCGGTGATGAATTACGCTTTGCCTTAATTACTTCAGAAGCCGTTCTTCAGCCGCTAGATAAAGGTTCATCCTTCGTCATTGAAGCGACTGCCAGTGAGCATGCCAAATGTGTCCGTTGCTGGCACCACCGCCCGGAAGTGGGTAGCGACGACAAGCATTCTGAACTTTGCGGGCGTTGTATCGAAAACGTCGATGGTGAAGGCGAGAAACGACAGTATGCCTGATACCCAACTCCGATGGTTGTGGATTACCCTGCTGATAGTCGGGCTCGACCAGGCCGCCAAGCTGATCGCTGAAGCACAGTTGCCTTTCCACCAGCAGGTCAATGTCATCCCCTATTTCGACTGGTATTTAACCTATAACACTGGAGCCGCCTTCAGTTTCCTGGCCGATGCCGGGGGCTGGCAACGCTGGTTTTTTGCCATTACGTCAGTCGTTATCAGCGCTATCATCGTGGTCTGGTTAAAAAAACTGGAGCGTGATGACAGGATCACCGCGATTTCTCTATGCCTGATTCTCGGCGGCGCCATCGGCAATTTAATCGACCGCATTTATCTCGGCTATGTCATCGACTATATCCAGATCTGGCTCGGCACTTACCCCTGGCCTGCTTTTAATGTCGCTGACGCAGCTATCAGCGTCGGAGCGGCTATTCTGATTCTCAGCAGTTTTATCAGCCCTCAGAATAACGAGAGCCCGGATAAATAAGCCATGCCAATGATTAACCGCGGCAGCCTGGTCACCCTGCAGTACTCGCTGGGCTTAACCGATGACTCGGTACTGGAAGATAATTTCGATGAAGAGCCGATGACCGTCCAGCTAGGCAGTGGCGAAATGGCCGAAGGACTCGAACTCGCCCTGCTAGGCCTGCGCGACGGAGACGAACAAACCATCGATATAGGCCCCGACATGGCCTTTGGCCCGATCGATGACACTCTGCTTCGAGCCATGCCCCGAGCCGATTTCGATCCAGCCCTCGAATTGCAGGAAGGACTGATCATAGAATTCTCTACAGCCGAAGGCGAAAGCCTTCCGGGCACTATTCTAGCCTTCGATGAAAATGAAGTTCGTATCGATTTGAACCATCCACTGGCAGGCCAGACAGTACGATTTCGCGTCAAAATTCTCGAAGTAGCAGAAAATTCTGATGCCCCGGTTATAATCTAATGCAGGTTCTCCTCGCCAACCCACGCGGTTTTTGTGCCGGAGTAGATCGCGCTATCGAAATCGTCGAGCGCGCTATACAGTTATTCGGAGCACCCATCTATGTACGCCACGAAGTCGTACATAATCGCTATGTGGTCAACGATCTGAGACAAAAAGGCGCCATATTTGTCGACGAACTCGATCAGGTTCCAGACCATAGTTACGTCATCTTCAGCGCTCACGGCGTCTCCAAGGCCGTACAGAATGAAGCCAGACGCCGCGAGCTCAAAGTATTCGACGCGACCTGCCCCCTGGTCACCAAAGTGCATCTGGAAGTCAGCCGTTATAGCCGCGAGGGTATAGAGACAGTCCTCATCGGTCACAAAGGCCATCCCGAAGTCGAAGGCACAATGGGGCAGTACGATAAGTCACAGGGCGGCGACATTTACCTGGTAGAATCACCCGCGGACGTCGAAAAGCTTAAAGTCAAAAACTCCGAAGAAGTTCGCTTCGTCACCCAGACAACTCTGTCGAAGGACGATACCGCACGCGTTATAGACGCGCTATATCAGCATTACCCACGCATACAGGGACCTAAAAAAGACGATATCTGCTACGCCACCCAGAATCGCCAGGATGCCGTCAAACAACTGGCACAGGATTGCGACTTAATTCTAGTGGTCGGCTCGAGAAATAGCTCGAATTCAAACCGCCTGCGCGAAATAGCTGAAAATAAAAAAATCGAAGGCTATCTGATCGACAGCGTCGACGATATCAAGCCTGAATGGCTGGCAGCCAAATCCTGCATCGGCGTTACTGCGGGTGCCTCGGCACCTGAACTACTGGTGCAGAATGTGATTGAATATTTACGTGAGAATGGAGTCGGCGAGGTTTCTTCGTTGGGTTTTACTGAGGATGTGGTTTTTTCTTTGCCAAAGGCTTTGCGGTAGGAAATAGTAACTTTCTACCCAACCCCTACACCGACAGCAATAAAGAGTTCATCGCTGCTCTCAACTTCCCGCCGGGAACCGGTTTGTTGAGCACAACATAGCCGCTTTCATCTGCCTGCTTGATGCGCTCCGGGCTGGTATCACCGGTTACAATAATCGCGGGGATTGTACTGTCCTGGTAAAAATCCTGTATGGCATTAATTGCATCCACGCCGGTTTTGTGTTCCGGAAGCCGGTAATCAGTCAAAATCAAATCTGGTGGTATCGACTTCAACAATATCCGTTCAACACTATTTACCTCGCTTAATTCTTCGACTTCACAGCCCCATTGAGTCAGGAGTTGTCTCAATCCTTCTCTAATTTCCACTTCGTCTTCAACAATAACAACATATTTTCCGGCAATTTCATCGGAAGATGCCTGGGCTGAAAAATAAACTTGTGTGATATCTTCGATAGTCGCGCGGGGTAATTCAATCGAAAACACTGAGCCTTTTCCGCGTATTGTCTGCAGTGAGAGTTTTGACTCCAGTAGAGCGGCCAGTCTTTGCACAATCGCGAGCCCTAGCCCCAGCCCTTTGCTACGGTCACGGCTGTCATTATTCAATTGCTGGAATTCTTCAAATACGGTCTCTTTTTTGTCAGGGTCTATTCCTATTCCAGTATCGCAAACCGATATTACAGCCGACTCTGTACGTCTTCGGCAGCCCACCAGTATCTTGCCGTGTTCGGTATAACGAATGGCATTTGAAATCAGGTTTCGCAAAATACGTTCGACCAGTTGCCTGTCACTGTTTAAGTGCAGAGAGCAAGGTACGAAACGTAACTCCAGTTGTTTTTCCCTGGCTATCGATTCGAATTCATCGGCCAGTAAATCGAATAGTTGTTGAACTTTAAAAGGCTTTATATCTACGTTGATAATACCGGCATCCAGCTTAGAAATATCGAGCAGAGAAATCAGCAGATTTTCCATTGCGGCGCCCGATTTTTTAATTTTCTCGATAATCTCCATCTGCGGCATGCCACGACTCTGGTCGTGGAGGATGTCGAGAAATAAACCCATAGCATGTAGTGGTTGACGCAGATCGTGACTGGCAGCCGCTAAAAACCGGGTTTTGGCGGCAACCGATTCTTCGAGCTTCACTGTTTTTCCCTGTAACTCTGATGTTTTTCGGGAAACCTTTTTCCTCAGTTGATAAGAGTTCCACATCAAAAATGCGATAATCAGAGTAAAACCCAGGGTGATTTTTGCCAACAGGAACCAGTCGATCCGCTCTTTTACGGGCGCCTGAATCCATCCAGCCACTGCGTTATTGATCTCATGACTGGTAATGCTTCCCAGTCCCTTGTTCAGAATGGAAATCACTTCCTGAGGAAGATCTTTGCGGGCAGCGATTTTCAGGCTATAGGTATAATCGAGCTTCAGTGCGACCTTTACCGTATCGAACCCCTTGTTTTCGATATAGTAGCGTCCGCTAATGCTATTGATAGCAAACAGATCAATTTCGCCATCACGTAACTGCTCAAAACCAGATGCCGTCGAGACCACCTCGACATAATCAGGCTGCGGAAGGCTGTTTTGTATATAGCTACCGAGGCCACTGCTTTTGACTATACCTATTTTCTTCCCTGCCAGATCATGATGGGCATCCAGATATACAGCCGTGTCAGAAAACCGAGTTAGCAGGACAGCCGGATAAGAGTAAATATCGTTGTGGGTAAAATCGAGGTACTGTTTTCTCTCTTCGGTTACGGTAATGGCGCTGAAGAAATCCGCCTCACCATTTTTCACCAGATCGACGGATTCGGCCCAGGTAGATGTGTTAACTACCTTAATGTTTAGCCCGGTGTTCGATTCAATAATCTTGATAATATCTGCGATGACACCCGTATGCTTCCCTTCTGGGCCTTTCCACTCGAAAGGGGCCCAGTCCGGATCATAAACCATTTTCAATGGCTGCTGAGTTTGTAGCCAGGCCTCCTCCCCGGAGTTTAATGAGGCCCAGAATTCCGAGTGAGTCTGGTCGGCGCTGGCAAGAAAAAGCGGAGTCGGGATAAAATAGCAAGCGAATAACAATGCCATTTTTTTCATATCTGGGTACATCATGCGGTAAACAGCAAAACAGGGAGTAAGTCGTCGTTAATTATACGTCTTTTCCGCAAGGGGCAGACCTTATAAAGGGATATTGCATGCCAGTCAGGAGGGATATGGGTAAGGCTTAGCCTTTAGCCAATTCAGTAAAATTCAATCAACCACCACAAAACCAATCCGAAACTCCACTCCGGGCTCACAGTTCACCACATCCACTTCTCCCCCCATTCCTGTCACCAACTGGTGCACCAGTGCCAATCCGATTCCTGTGCCAACTGTTTCCCGGGTTAGCTCATTCTCACTGCGATAAAACAGTTTAAAAATCTTCTTCATCTGATCTCTGACAATACCGGGGCCAAAATCGCGAACCGATATCTGTATCGATCCATCCTGCTGTTGATGAAAACCAATCTTTACTGTTTTCTCGTCGGCATTCGCTGAAAATTTAATCGCGTTATCGACCAGGTTAATCAATACCTGTGTAAGCCAGTCGGGGTCTATGTGTAGCTGTTTGGTTAGAGTCATTTCATCGGCATCCAGCATTAGTTTGAACCCGGCATTTTCCAGCTGCGAATCGAGTTTCGGCCGTAGCTCATTCAGCAGTTCTTCGATACCGACGACTTCGAGATTCGGTTTCTGTTCGTTTCGTGTCATGCGTGCGAGATGCAACACATTATTAATCAAGCGCGAGAGTCGTTCGCTTTCATGAAAGATAAAATCATAATAGGATTTCTTACGTTCCTCGTCAGCCCAACCTTCACGCAGCATTTCACCATACATGCGAATCGAGGTTAGAGGGGTCTTCAGTTCGTGGCTGACGGCGGAGACAAAATCCTGCTGCTGCCGGGCCAGACTGATTTGTCCGGCACCGAGTCGATATAGCATGAAAACACCGCCAATCAATACCAACGCCAGTATAAAGGCACTCCAGAGTATTATTTGTCCACCAGCACTGAGCGGTAAACGCGCCAGACTGAAAATAAGTTCCATATCGCTAAAAGGCGCTACCAGTCGTGTCTGGTAGAGGAGCTCCGAACCCTCGACAGGTGTCGATGAGCTATAATCTCTCGCCCGGGACGCAGCAATCAGTTTCACAACATTGCCCTGATGCGCCAGGATTAAATCGCTAACCGCTACCAGGGAGGATTCACGAAAAGCGCTGGCAACCAGGTCATCGACAAAGCTTTGTTGATCAAACAACAGACCCTGTACATAGCGATCACCACTATTCCAGACCCGCCTGAACAGAACGAAATGACCACTGTCGAGCAGGCTGAATTCGAGTGGATCGATTTCGCTTTCGAAGGTTCGGATTCGCAAGCGTTTATCTTTTAGTTTCTGCCTGCTTACCTGTTCGATTTTCTCTTTAGCCTGCTCGGCGACCTCGTACCGATCTTCGAGTTTTAAATCAGTAACTCTTCCGATCGATTTTTCTAACTTGCTTTCCGCTCTGGCTTTTTTACTCGGACTATTCAGGCTATCGAAAGCCGATATTCCCTGACGATCTTCTTCAACGGAAAATACAGCCGAACTCGACAGGCTCTGCAAAATTTCCTGTTCCAGTAATGGCTCGCTAGCAGCAATGGCTGGAGCACTGTCCTGTTTTTCCACCAGTCGATTTCGGCCGAGAATATCCCGCAGATTATTTTCCTGATCGATCCGCTGTTTCAATTCGTTATTATCAATGCCGTAATCAGAAGCATTGGAACCAGGTACTACAGGCGTCTGTAATTGCCCCTGGCTATCCACCTGGAAATAACCCAGTAAACCCGAAACCTCGGAGTCCGGTGGATATTGTGAAAGCGGTGATCGCTGCAAAAAAGCTGACTCTTGTCCCGCTGAAACATTGAGAAACTGATAGTCGCTAAAGGGCCGATTCTCTTCGCGTTCAATCAACTCCTCAAAGCGCGCATCGATGCGTAAACTGAGTTCACGTGCGAGTAGCTGATGCTGGTGAAAGGTTTCCCATTTCAGCTGGCCGTAGGCCTGATAAACCAGGATCGAAGTTGGCAACGCCAGCGCAATAAAAAACACCAGCAACAAAGCTTTTAAGCGGCCCGTGGTCATTCCGTCTTTACCAGTAATCGATAGCCCGCACCCCGCACGGTAATAATGGTATCCGGATTCGCTGCGTCAGTTTCTATCTTGCGGCGTAATTTGGCGATATGGATATCGACGGTCCGGGTTTCTATTTGCATATCACTGGCATAACCCCAGACCTTGACCAGCAATTCTTCGCGCGATACCGGCCGATCAGACTGACGAAACAGGTATTGCAGCACATCCATTTCGCGGCGCGTAAAAACCACATCTCTATCGATAATATTTAAATTTTCGGTATCAACCAGCAATCCATTTAATAAAGGTATTCGCCGCTGCTGTAACTCGCCGATACCCGCGCGCCGCAATACTGCCTGCACGCGTAACACCAGTTGCGATACCGAAAATGGTTTAGCCACATAATCATCAGCGCCCAGGGTCAGACCCTGGACGATGTCCTCATCGTTCGATTTGGCGGTAAGCATGATCACCGGTTGCTGCCTGTCCTGCTGTCGAATGGCTGCGCAAATGTCGAATCCGTTGATGCCCGGTAACATCACATCAAGCAGGATCATATCGTATAAACCACTTAGCGCTTTACCTAATCCTTCCTCACCGTTTTCGCTAGAGTCCACCTCAAAGCCGTGAAACACAAATACATCGATAAGACCTACGCGAATCGCGGTCTCGTCTTCAACTATGAGTATCCTGGGCTTCTCAGTCATGACTAAAGCCTATCATTCATTAAACCCGTCTATGTAAATTTTTTGTAAATCGGCAATTAGAAGTTTTACCAAACCCTGCCTACCTCCTGCTTCGATTGCCACCCACAATAGCTTTACCTTCAAATCACCCGAGAGGATAGCAAGATGGCATTAATCACCCGATTATCGCGTCTGTTCCAGGCCGATTTCCACGCGGTGCTCGACCGCATCGAAGAACCCGATATTCAGCTTAGACAGGCCGTCCGCGAAATGGAGTTCGATTTACAACAGGACGAACAGGCGCTCGCACTGCTGCAGCACGAACTCGAGCACTTATCCGCGTCCATTGAAGCATCAGCAACCAGGTTGACCGCCTTTGACGAAGAACTTGATATTTGTTTTAGCGCTAAAAAAGATGACCTGGCTCGTGACCTGATTCGCCGCAAACTGGAAGCCGAGGCAGCTCGGAGCAGTGCCGAAAAACGCTTTCTTAAAGTCACTGCCAGCAGCGAGAAACGACAGCATCGGATCGGCCAACATCGACAGCAGTTAGATAACATGCGGCAGAAACTGGACTTACTGGTCGATAACCATAACGACAAAAGTTTCTATGATAACGCTCGCTCTGCTGTTCGCAACGAAGACATCGAAATTGCCTTCCTGCGCGAAAAACAAAGGAGGTCGACATCATGAAAACACCAGGCATATTAAACAGTATTGTCTTCGCATTACTGGCCAGCCTCGCGGGTGGCGTTTCTGTAACTCTATTACCGATTATTGTCAGTGAAACCATCAGCGCCATGTTAATCATCGCCGGCCTGTCGCTGGCTTACCTGATCTTCCTGATAAAACAGGCTGAAAGGCGACGTGGTCGAGTGCTGGTTGTAACACTCTGGTTGGGCCTCGCCATCGGCGGCTGGTTACTCGGCGTCAGTCCGATCAGCCATATCCTGTTGCAACTGACGCTCATCTGGATTGTTCGCTCACTGTACTTCCATACATCGGTTCTGACCGCATTACTTGATCTGGTTTTAATCGTCATGGCAGCCAGTGCAGGTTTCTGGGCAGTCGTACAAACCGATAGCTTTATCGCAGCGGTCTGGTGCTTTTTCCTGGCTCAGTCATTGTTTGTATTAATCCCGGAATTTTCGCATCGAGGCAAACCTTCGTCGGGCTCAAACCCTGCCGAGGATCACTTCCAGAACGCACACCGTGTCGCAGAGGAAGCCGTTCGCCAACTCTCTGTCAACTAACCCATATTAGAGGAATCGTCATGAATACAAAATTCATCGCATTGGCACTCATAGCCACCACCGCAATCGGCATCGCCATTTTTCCATCGATACAATCGGCGAATGCCGTCACAACTAACAATACGGCAGTCGAAGTCGAGCAAAAGCATCGCATCGAAGTAGTCTTCGTACTCGATACCACCAGCAGCATGAGCGGACTCATCCAGGCCGCGAAAGAAAAAATCTGGTCGATCGCCAGCACCATGGCATCGGCGCAGCAAAACCCCGAGATTAAAATGGGTCTGGTCGCTTTCCGTGATCGTGGCGATGCTTACGTCACCAAAGTACTCGACCTGTCTGATGATCTCGACTCCATGTACGCGCAGCTCATGGACTTCAAGGCTCAGGGCGGCGGAGATGGTCCTGAGAGTGTCAATCAGGCACTCGATGACGCTATTAACCGGATTAGCTGGAGCCAGGATGACAGCGTATACAAAGTAGCCTTCCTCATCGGTGACGCACCACCGCACATGGACTATGCAGATGACGTTAAATATCCGGTCACGCTGGAAAGAGCCAAAAACAACGGCATCGTCGTCAACACCATACAGAGCGGCCGCAACGGCGGTACCACTCCTGTCTGGCAGAATATCGCACAACTCGGTTATGGCGAATATTTTCAGGTAGAAAATTCGGGCAATAGTATTGCTGTCAGCACACCTTTTGACAGGAAGCTATCCGAGCTCGCTGCCAGTCTCGAAGCAACTCGAATTTTTTACGGTGACGATAAACAACGCGAACGACAACGACGTAAAAACGAGGCCAGCAAAAAACTGCGTACAGAATTATCCGATGCAGCTTTGGCACGGCGATCTGCTTTTAACGCAACCGCCAGCGGCGAAGCCAACCTGCTCGGCGAAAGCGAACTGGTGGATGCCATCACCAGTGGCCGTATCGAACTCGACGATCTGGCCGAAGACGAAATGCCTGAGGACCTGAGAGCGATGGCCCCAGCAGAGCAGGAGATATACATCGTTGAGAAAGCTAAAAAACGAGACCAGATAAAAGCCGAAATAGAAAAACTCTCCGACTCTCGTAAACGTTATATCGCAGATCAAATTACCGCAGAAGTGGCCAAATCATCGCTGGATGAAAAAATATATAGCGCGGTGAAAGAACAGGCCAAAACTAAAGGTTTGATATACGAAAGTGACAGTGCCGAGTATTGATTCAACCTATATAAAACCGTAGGCGTAGGGGTGGGCCTCGTGCCCACCCTTATTCTGACGCATCCACCAATCCCTTCAACAACAAATCAATATCTGCTTTCCCATGCTCAGCCGACAAAGTAATTCGCAATCGCGCACTACCCACCGGCACCGTGGGCGGTCGAATAGCCGTCACCAGAAAACCCCGCTGCAAAAG
>JAOUJX010000227.1 GCA_029882955.1 Gammaproteobacteria bacterium | reverse complement strand
TAAATCTCGTACAGCAGGTGCAGGCTTTTCCCGGGTGGCCGAGTAACTTTGATGGTAAAACGCTCAGACAACTGCCGCTCACCGATCGGGAAAATCTTTTCCTGCAATATTTTCCCGGCAGCATCGGACGCTTCACAGATGGTCGCCGCGAATATATTTTTCGATGGCTCACCAGTGCAACGCGTAAGTTCCATCCGGCCAGCGATTGCTTTCGTGGAATCGGTTATCAGATCGAGCCACTGTCGAATGAAACCTTGAGGGATAATAGTCAATGGAATGTTTTTCGAGCTAGCAAAGGTAGTGAGTTATTACGTGTTTACGAAAGAATTTACGACCGACAGGGTAATAGCTGGACCGATGCTTCATCCTGGTACTGGGCGGCCTTGCTGGGTGAATCGGAGGGGCCGTGGTGGGCGGTGACGATAGCGGAAGTCGATCCAGATGGGACAAAACCTGGCTGAGAATGTATGACTGAATCTTGAAAAATTTCATCGCTAGTTGACAATTACCAGGAGATATGGAAAAAATGCGCCCCTCTAATAATAAATTAATAGGAGGAATCCAATGTTAAGAAAAATTATCACCATTACCGGCCTGGCATTCATTACTATGCTTTTGATGCCCGCGCAGGCGGCCGAAACTACTTTGAGAATTTCCCTGCAGTTGCCGCTCAAAAGCCATCTTGGTCAGAACCTGTTGTTCTTTAAAAATGACGTCGAGAAGAAGTCAAATAATGCCATCAAGGTTGAGATTTATGACTCTGCGCAGCTTTATAAAGATAAGGAAGTACCGCAGGCAGTTGGTTCTGGCGCGATTGAAATGGGTGTCGCTTCTTTAACTCGATTTGTTGGCGATATTCCGGCCGTCGATATTTTTTATCAGCCATTCCTGTTTGATTCTGCCGAAAAAGTACGCGCAGCTACCGCTAAAGGAAGTAGTGTACGCGGTCCTATCGACGAAGCAATTCTCGGTACCGGCTCCAGAGTTCTGTGGTGGCAGGCCTATGGCGGTGCCATCATGCTGTCTAAAGGCGGACCATTGAAAACTCCTGCAGACGTAAAGAATAAAAAAGTCAGAGTATTCGGTAAGACCCTGGGCGAATTTGTCGAAGCCGTAGGTGGGTCGCCCACCCTGATTTCTGGTTCCGAACAATATCTGGCCTATCAGCGCGGTACGGTTGATATCGGTATGACAGGGGTGTCTGGTGTTAAGAGTCGATCGCTGTGGGAAGTGATGGATACGATTACGATCACTAATCATGCTGATATCGAATTTATCGTGATCGTTAACGAAAAATTCTGGCAATCACTGTCTGCAGAGCACCGTACACTTATTTCCGCATCTGCGGCTCGCGCCGACATTGCGGTGCGTGATGCGGTAGCCGATATCGAGGCGAAAGCTTTTGCCGCTGCTAAAGATAAGGGGATGACCGTATATACGCCGACAGCCGCTGAGATTAATGCCTGGAAAGCGGGTGCGGCACCGGTACTGGAAAAATATAAGGCTGCCACGGGAGAGCTGGGTGCGCAGCTTTTGCGTGCAGCTCAAGACCTGTAAGTTGAATCGATAGAGTCATGGGGCCGTCGATGGGCGGCCCCGTTTTTTTGTGAATCGTTTTTGCCAGAGTATTGATTGGCTTAGCGAGGTGCTTGGACATCTGGCTGCCTGGTTTTATTTCCTCACGGGTGTGATCATCGGTTACGAGGTAATCGCTCGTTATCTGTTTAATGCGCCAACCATCTGGGCTCAGGAAATTGCCCAGCTACTGTTACTATGGGCGACGTTTATTGCGATTAGTCGAGCACTAAAGCGAGATCAACATATCCGTATCACAGCGCTTGAAGCATTCCTCTCCGAAGTGGCGAAAAAGTGGCTTAAGCTGTTCAGCCTGCTCTTTATCGCCTCGCTTTGTGTACTGGCGGTGGTCTACGGCGGTAGTATTTTCTGGGATTCCTTCGAGCGAGGGCGATCCACTGGCACGATGCTCAATATCCCCAACTGGTGGACCGAAGTGGTGATCCCGCTAGGATTCTCGATCCTTTTATTACAGGCTCTGGCTGAAATATTTAAGCTCATGTTCGATACCGAAAGGAGCGCCCCAGAGTGACGACAGTACTGATATTAATGCTGCTGTTTGCCTTGTTGGCTTCGGGGGTGCCCGTCGCATTTGCATTGGGTGGTCTCGGTGCTGTGCTGCTGTTAGTCGGCGGTTTTTCACCTTTGATGGTGCCGCAGGGATTCCTCAGTACCATCGATAATTTCGTGCTACTGGCAGTGCCACTATTCCTGCTGATGTCGAATATTCTGCTTAGGGGTGGGGTCGGCAATGATTTATTTAATGCCGTGCAGGCCTGGGTCGGTCATCTACCCGGCGGCCTGGCAGTGGCGACTATTTTGTCCTGCGGAATCTTTGCGGCGATATCGGGTAGCTCGGTAGCAACGGCTGCCACTATTGGCACAGTGGCGATACCAGAAATGATCAAGCATGGTTACCCGCGCAATATGGTTCTGGGGCTGCTGGCCGCCGGTGGAACACTGGGCATTTTGATTCCTCCGTCGATTCCGATGATCGTGTATGGCTTTATTACCGAGGAGTCGGTGATTAAACTTTTCCTCGCCGGTATTGGGCCCGGGCTGCTGCTGGTAGGCCTGTTTATCGCCTTCTCAATCCTGCATGCGACCTTGTCCAGTGAATATGGCCGTAGCGAAAAAGCAAGCTGGGCGCAGCGACGGGAAAGTAGTTTACGAGCGATGCCCTCGTTGTTACTCGCAGGAATCGTCATTACCGGTATTTATTTTGGTGTCTTCACGCCTACCGAAGCGGCAGCAGTTGGATTTATTTGCGCATTAATTATAACCGGGTTGATTTTGCGCACTCTAACCCTGGAAAAACTCAAGAAGGCGGTTACTGAATCGATGGTCACGACGGTGACTATACTGCTCATCGTTGCCGGTGCGAAAGTGTTCGGCAAAGCGATAACGCTGTACCGAATTCCGCAGGATATCGCCAGCCTGATTACGCAAACCTTTACCGAGCCCTGGGGCTTTGTATTAATTATCGCGCTGGTTTTGATCGTCATGGGATTGTTTCTCGAAGCCTTATCGATGATGCTCATCATGGTGCCAGTGCTGGCTCCGGCCCTGTTACCAATAGGTATCGACCCCATCTGGTTTGGTGTATTTTTTGTCATCATGATCGAATGCGCCTTAATCACTCCACCGATTGGACTAAATCTATATGTCATTCAGTCGGTCGCGAATGCAAAAATGGGTGAAGTCGCCTCTGGTGTGTGGCCGTTTCTGCTACTCATGCTATTTACAGTACTGGTGAGTTTTCTGTGGCCGGATCTGGTGCTGTACCTGCCATTTAAATTTTAATTAAAGAGCCGATCAATGAAACGTAACGAATCAGCAGATAGCCTGAGAAAATTACTCGCTAGCCCCGGCCTGAATGTGATGCCCTGCTGTTTCGACGCGCTGTCAGCGAAAATGATTGCACAGGCGGGATTCCCACTTACCTTCATGAGTGGGTTCGCGGTTTCGGCAGCCCGTCTGGGTGAACCGGATACCGGGCTTATTTCCTATGGCGAAATGATCGACCAGGGGCGGAATATCTGTGCTGCGGTAGATGTCCCCGTTATCGGTGACGGCGATACTGGTTACGGTAATCCGGTTAACGTACGTCGCACGGTGCAGGGCTATGCAGCCGCCGGGTTTGCTTCGGTGATGATCGAGGATCAAATTGCACCCAAGCGTTGCGGCCATACACGGGGCAAGGCGGTGGTGGGTCGTGATGAAGCTTTTAGTCGAATTCGCGCTGCTATTGATGCGCGCAACGAAGGGCAGGATATTCTAATTTTGGCACGTACCGATGCCAGGCACGACCATGGTCTCGACGAAGCGATTACCCGCGCGCAGCAGTTTGCCGAAATGGGGGCAGATATATTATTTGTAGAAGCGCCACATTCCGAAGCAGAGATGCGGCGTGTTTGCGAAGAAGTGCCCGGTATCAAGATGGCGAATCTGGTCGAGGGTGGTGATACCCCAATATTGTCGCATCAGTTGCTGGAAGAAATCGGTTACTCCATTGCAGCTTACCCGCTCACACTATTGAATAGTGCGATGCTGGCGATGCAAAAAGCGCTTGCCACGATGAAGCATGGCGGGCATCCGGATCGACTAATGGATTTTGCCGAGTTGCGAAAAATAGTCGGATTCGAGGATTATTATGAGCTTGAGCAAAGGTATCGAGATAAATAACTGAGTCTCCAGACTCTGGAAACTACAAAATTCTAGCGGCTTTTTCGGTAGCCTTACTCTAAAATACCCGACTTTATAGAGTCGGCCTGCCCCTGTCTTTTCATGTTTGAACTCATTACCAATGCCAATGTATACGCACCGCAATCACTCGGTATCCAGAACCTGCTGATTTGTGCCGGTAAAATTGTCTATATTGGGGATCAAATCCCAATGCTTGATGATCGCCTGGATGTGAATGCCACCGATCTCGACGGCGCTCGATTGATTCCGGGTTTCATCGACGCGCATGCGCATATCACCGGTGGTGGTGGCGAAGCCGGGCCTTCGACTCGCGTGCCGCCATTGCAGCTCAGCCAGTTTACCGAAGCTGGAGTCACCAGTGTGATTGGTCTGCTGGGTACCGATGATTTAACTCGCAATACGCAGACGCTTTTGACCCAGGTAATGGGCTTGCGCGAAGAGGGTCTGTCGGCCTGGTGTTATACCGGCGGTTATCATTTACCGGCGATGACGCTGACCGAATCGGTACGCAGCGATATTGTTAACCTGGAGCCGGTGATCGGTGTAGGTGAGGTGGCTATTAGTGACCATCGTTCGAGTCAACCTACACTGGATGAAATATTACGTCTGGCAAGTGAAGCTCATGTGGCCGGCTTGATGACCGGTAAGGCGGGTATCGTGCACTTTCATCTGGGTGATGGCGAGCGTGGTCTGTCGATGATTCGCGACTGCCTGAAAACTGGCGAAATTCCGGCACGGGTATTTAATCCGACGCATATTAATCGGAACAAAAAGTTGTTCGAGGAAGCCTGCGAATTGAGTGCACAGGGCTGTAGTGTCGATATCACCGCTTTCCCTGTGAATGAGCGTGATAGCAGGGGCTGGTCGGCGACTGAAGCAGTGGTCCGTTATTTCGACAAGGATTGCGATCCAGGAAAGCTGACGATTAGTTCTGACGGTGGCGGCTGTTTACCGCATTTCGATGAGCAGGGCGAATTGCTGCACATGGGTTTCGCCAAATCCACGGCGATGGCGATTAGCTTCAAAGCGATGATCGAAAGTGGCTTGGCGATAGAAAAAATTCTACCCCTGTTGACCAGCAATGTTGCCAGTCTGCTGCGCTTACATGGTAAGGGTCGAATTGATACCGGTCTGGATGCCGATTTACTGGTGATTGACGAAAGCCATGCTATAAACAGTGTCATGGCAAATGGTGTCTGGCATAAAAAGATGGGCCGGCAAATAGTGAAAGGTTTATTCGAATAATGAGTCCCTCCCCGATTCAAGAAGGTCATACCCGTGGCTATGTTATTCCCATTGGTGGTGCCGAAGAGCGCACCGGGTCACCTAAAGTCCTCAAGCGTTTTGTTAAGCTATGCGGCGGTAAAAATGCCCATATCGTGATTATTCCCACCGCGTCTAACCTGCCCGATACCGGCGATAAGTACGTAGAGATTTTTAACGAAATTGGCGTTGGTACGGCCGTGTCCCTGCCAATAAATGAAAGATCCGAAACCGAGCGCCAGGACTACCTCGATCATCTCGATCAGGCCACAGGTATTTTTATTACCGGTGGCAACCAGCTACGTCTCTCTACTATTCTCGGTGGCACCGCGGTGGCAATAAAAATAAGGCGTCTTAATGCTAAAGGCGTGCATGTTGCTGGCACATCTGCCGGTGCAGCCATTATGCCCGAGCACATGATAGCCGGTGGCTCGACCGGCACAGTGCCTTCGGGTGACGGCGTGAATCTGGCGCCCGGGCTGGGCCTGACCAATGCATTGTTAATCGATCAGCATTTTAGCCAGCGAGACCGGCTCGGAAGGTTGTTGACCGCTATCTCCTACAACCCGTTTTTACTTGGCGTGGGCATCGATGAAGATACCGCGATTTTTATCAACCCAGATCAGGTCTTCGAAGTTGTCGGCAGTGGCGCGGTCACGGTAATCGACCCCGTTCACCTGAGCTACTCATCGATGAGCAAGGCGAAGAAAAACGACGCGCTGAGCATGCTTGATTTGAAACTACATATCCTGTCGAAGGGCTGCACTTTCGATATTCATGAGCGGAAGCCGTTTCCGCCGGAGTAGGTTGATTTTATAGAGTAAGGTGCATGGAAAGCACCCTACCGACTACTTCTGAATCAAAATCAGCACCCCTGCTACCAGCGCAAGTACCCCCATGACCAGGCTTTCATACTGAAAACTGAGTTTTATCACGCTGTCTAACCCGGTTAATATCAACCACGCACCTAGAATCAGGGGCCATGCTTTCATAGATTTCTCCAAAATTTTTAAAGATTAATTTCCGGTAGTATAAACAAACTGGTGGGGTCTGGTAATTGGATAATTTTCGTATTTTGGCTAATAACCCAGACATATATTCGATTAAGCCCAAAGCTTGAAACAGTATGCTCATGACTTTTGTTCCAGTATAAGGGTTCAAAGCCGAATGGCACTTACTTAAAGGCTGGAAACCTTGTTTTTGTCATTCCGGCCTCCGAGCCGGAATCCATTGAAGCATGTTTACTGTAAGCTCTGGAGCCTCTTTGTAATGGGTACCGGATCGGAGTCC
>JAOUJX010000226.1 GCA_029882955.1 Gammaproteobacteria bacterium | reverse complement strand
CTGGCGTGTCGACAGGCACCCGCGCTTCCTGGCCGATCTGACCGGCAACGGCAGTGCGGACATCGTCGGCTTCGGAAACGCCGGCGTCTATGTTGCCCTCAACAATGGCGATGGAACCTTTCAGGCAACGCAGAGGGTGGTCGACAACTTCGGTTATAACGCTGGCGGCTGGCGTGTCGACAGGCACCCGCGCTTCCTGGCCGATCTGACCGGCAACGGCAGTGCGGACATCGTCGGCTTCGGAAACGCCGGCGTCTATGTTGCCCTCAACAATGGCGATGGAACCTTTCAGGCACCGCAGAGGGTGGTCGACAACTTCGGTTATAACGCCGGCGGCTGGCGTGTCGACAGGCACCCGCGCTTCATGGGCGATCTGACCGGCAACGGCAGTGCGGACATCATCGGTTTCGGAAATGCGGGCGTCTATGTTGCCTTCAACAATGGCGATGGAACCTTTCAGGCACCGCAGAGGGTGATCGACAACTTCGGTTATAGCGCCGGCGGCTGGCGTGTCGACAGGCACCCGCGCTTCCTGGCCGATCTGACTGGCAACGGCAGTACGGACATCATCGGCTTCGGTAATGCGGGAGCATATGCTGCCTTTAACAATGGCGACGGGACTTACGAAGCGGTTAAAATGATACTTCCAAATTTCGGGTACAACGCTGGGGGTTGGCGTGTCGACAGGCACCCACGTTTCGTGGCGGATCTGTCAGGAAATGGCAGTGCGGACATCGTCGGTTTCGGAAATGCAGGGGTATGGTATCGAAGCGCTTGAACATAACAAGAGAGATTTTTAGAAGTTAAGCAGTTCGTATTCGATTCATTCGACAAAATATCTGGGATCATTGCGGCGCCCTTGGGCGCCGCCATTTTTGGAGCTGACAGTGGGCAGATTAGCATAAATCGTATTTCTTGCCTGCACGTCCTGAAATTTCAAACAGTCTTCGTATTCGGGGACAGTATACCTATTTACTGAAAACAGCTTTACTTTCCCGGATTTTCTACCAGTTCATCACGGGAAATCGAAACTGCCTGGGTGTCCTTTTAGGGTCGAGCCTTTAACAGGTAGAATCTGAACGGCTGCTTTCTTAAAGGATTCTGGCAAATCCAGGAATAGCTGTTTAATAATTCAGCGACAGCCCGAAGGGCAAACCCGTACTAACTGGCGATGGCTGGTACCGGCGGCAACGGTGGTGCTGCTTTGATAGCCGTTCTAGCCTCTATTCCTGCTCCCCGGTAAAAATGCCATAGCAATGGAATACATCCATATCCTCTCGAATATCTAATCCATGATCACCTTTTCCTGTAGATGGGTTGATATGTGCGCCATGGTCGGGCGCAAACGCAACAACGTGACCTTTATCTTTCCAGCGCAGATTTGCTGCTTCTGCCATTTTCCTGAAGTCCTGGATATGCTGTACAAGAGCCGCTATACATATCGGGGAGAAAGGCTCAGTCCGATGCAGGTTATCGTCATAGTTTGCCTGGTACGCAACGATGACATCATATTCGTCACCCTGAATAACATCTAAAGTTCGCTTGGTGACAGCCTGATCGTCATCTTCCGAAAAGTAGGCCAGGTCACGATTTCTAAAGATTATATCTATGCTGCTATTTTTCACCGAGACGATAGCAACTTTCTTGTCAGCACGAACGAGCGCATCGAAGAGTGTGTCACATTCCAGTACGGGTCGTGTGTAACTGTGAATACCATGCACATCCGGTTGTGCTCCGGTAAAAATAGAGGCAAAACAAACCGGCGTGACCGGAGGGAAGACGGCCTGTAGGGGAACACGCAACGGAACCAGCGGTAGCAGCTTATTTAGCTCGCTTTCATGTGATTTCCATAAATGTGCGCCGATGGCATCCTGGGCGACAATCAGGCACTTCTGCAGAGGTAAATTTTTCTTTTCAAGAGTAGAAATTACCATGTTCAACGCGGGTTCCGCCGAATTTTCAGGTGGTTTCACGCCAAGCAGATGACATATAGACGGTGTTAATGACGCAATAGAATCCTGATGAAGGGGGGATTTCATTCGTTATTCCTGATTATATTTTCTGGCAGATTTCTTTTAAAAACATGTTTTTTATTATTTATGCGGCTAAGCAGCCGTCGGGCAGGGCTTAACATCCTGTCCCGATAACCAGGATTTGGCGGGGTGGATTTCTCCCACGGCGAGACCTCGTGAATTTTTAATGATGTGAGTAATATGGGCCTGAAGCTGTTTTTTTTGTTCCGAAGATAAAATGCCCAGACGATCGAGAATCGCTAGTAATGTGGTCGGACGGGCGCGGGCACCGCCATCCGCTATTTTTATTGCGATGCCCATGCCTTGCGCAGGCAAAGCCGCTGTGAGAATTCCCTCTGCGCCGGTTTTAGCCAGCACAGCCCCCTGAGTAACCTGATTTAGCTCACTGACCACGGTGCCGTGCCCGGCGGCATAAAGAGGTTCATGGATGAGGGCTTTTTGGAGACGGAAAATTGCGTCTGCGCGATCATCGGGTAAATCTGATGGCTCGGCAAAGCGCGCTACCATACATCCCAGCTGTAGCAAAGACATTGTCGGCGCGGGAAGGCCGCAGCCGTCAATCCCTATCGCGTTTTCTCTCAGATTTATACCAGATAGATCAGAAAGAATATCCAGTGATAATTGCTGTAAGGGATGATCGACTAGATGAAAATCCTTCAGAGGCATACCCAAATGCAGCGCGGTGGTTAAAAACCCGGCATGCTTGCCCGAGCAGTTATGATGAATCCGGTCAGCCTGCTTTCCGCTAGCCAGCAACCTGTGGGCGCTTTCTACATCATCCGGAAAATCGGCACCACAGGCCAAATGATCTGGACTTAATCCCAGACGAGCCAGCCATGCTTTCACGAGTTCCTGATGCATCGCTTCACCCTGATGAGATGCACAGGCAATGCTCAGCTCCGCATCACTCAGGCTGTAATGCTGACTGGCACCACTTTCTACCAGGGCAACCGCTAGCATGGGCTTGAGTGCAGATCGCGGGTATATCAGTCGGTTGATGTCTCCCCAGCTTTCTATCACCTTACCTCTATAGTCACAGACAACCGCAGCTCCAAAGTGTCTGCTCTCGACTGTTCCATTACGAGTGACTTCAGCGAAAAGTTCATACGACATATAAGTAAAGCCCTTCTGTATAATAATCCTTTAAATTCATCAGAGTATCTGACTGAGAAACAGCCTGGTTCGCTCATGCTCGGGATGGTTGAAAAATCCGTTGGGCTCATTTTCTTCGACAATATCACCCTGGTCCATAAAGATGACTCGATCGGCAATGGTTTCCGCAAAACCCATTTCATGGGTTACCACAATCATGGTCATGCCTGTGTCGGCCAGCTCTACCATCACATCAAGAACCTCCTTGATCATTTCCGGATCGAGCGCTGAAGTCGGCTCGTCAAACAGCATTATCTTGGGATCCATGCACAAAGAGCGAGCGATAGCGACACGTTGCTGCTGGCCACCTGAGAGCTGTCCGGGGAACTTATCGGCCTGCTCCGGGATCTTTACTCGCTCTAGATACTCCATGGCGATAGCATGGGCGTCGGCTTTGGGCATTTTACGAACCCAGATGGGACCCAGGGTGAGGTTTTCAAGAATGGAAAGATGAGGAAACAGATTGAAATTCTGAAATACCATGCCAACTTCGGTACGGATATGGTCGATGTTCTTGAGATTCTTATCCAGTGTTATGCCGTCGACCACGATACTACCTGTCTGGTGTTCTTCAAGATGATTGATACAACGGATGAGTGTCGATTTCCCCGAACCGGAAGGGCCGCAGACAACGATCCGTTCGCCTTTGTGCACAATCAGATCGATATCCTTTAGTACGTGAAAACTCCCATACCATTTATTCACCTGCTTGAGATCGATCATCACTTCACTGGAAATAGCTGACGCTAGCTGCTCCCCGGCGTTTTGTTTTTCCTGTTTGTCTGTATCTGTCATGGTTTTTTCCTCGGGTTTGGTCCTGTTATTTCTTGTGACCAGTCGACAATTTTACTTCCAGGTGACGGCTATATTTTGACATCGCAAAGCAGATTAAAAAGAACAGAATGGCGCCAAATATCAACGGCTCTTTGTGGAGGCCAATCCATGGTGTATCCCGGCTGACCGAGCGAAGCATACCGAGAATATCGAATAGCCCGATGATAGACACTAATGTCGTATCCTTGAGCAGACCGATAAAAGTGCCGACAATATTAGGGATCATATGCTTCAGGGCCTGGGGCATGACCACCAGTCCCATGGTTCCCCAATAGCCAAGGCCGATGGTATGAGCACCTTCAAACTGCCCTCTGGGAATCGCCTGAAGGCCAGCGCGAACGGTCTCGGCCATATAGCAGGCATTGAACAGGCAAACAGCGATGATTACCTGAGTCAACTTGTTGAGGATAAAACCTTCCGGCATGAACAAGGGGAACATCGTCGTCGCCATAAACAACACGGTAATCAGGGGGACCGAACGGAACAGTTCGATAAATGCGGTGCTGAGTACTCGAATAACCGGCAGCTTCGAGCGTCGGCCGAGGGCCAGGACAATCCCGCCCGGCAGTGCCGAGGCAATACCGACCCCGGCTATGACGAAGGTAAGGAACAGGCCACCCCATTTTGTCCAGGAAACGCCCTGCGCACTCCAGCTCATTTGCCACAGGTAAACCACGATGAAGCAAACCAGCAGAATGCTAAAAAGAATGATTCGCTGGCTCTTTTCCGGCGCATTATTTTTGCCCAGCAGGCGGAGCACAAGCCCGGGCAGGCTGGTTCCGTTTGAAACGCCTATGATTGAATGCAGAGTATTGGCAACTAGACAAACAATGGCGGCGGTGATCATCACCTGCATAAAAATGCCCTTATCTCCGCCCGCAAACAGATATCCGGCAAGGAAAGGATAAAGGAACACCGTGGTCACGGCGATAAACACCTTGGCCTTGACCCTTGGCAGCCAAAGTGGTGCCATCCAGATAAACAGCAATATCGCACCGAGATTGATCCGCCACAATTCTTCTCTCGGGTAGCGACCATAGAAAATGTTATCGAACCACGCAATGACGCCCGCCCAACAGGCCCCATCAATACTGATTGTGAAACACTCACGGCGAGTTTCAGCGATCCACACGGCATCACCGATGCCCCAGACCCACAAATCCTTCACCGTGATGTAGATTACATAGAGCGTAACAATGGTGAGAATGCTATTGAATACCGAGCTGAACAGGTTCTTGCTCATCCAGCCTATAATCGATCTTTCGGTTAAGGGTGCCGCTCGGGCGGGGGTGTTTTCGGTCTTTACAATAGCCATGATTAGCGCTCCACCAGTTGCACACGTTTATTGTAAATGTTCAATAACCAGGAAATCGTCAGGCTGACGAACATATAAAAAGCCATAGTCATACCGACGATCTCGATCGCGTGTCCTGCCTGGTTCAACGAGGTCTGCATAAAAACAGCGACAAGGTCCGGATAGCCAATCGCGATGGCTAACGAGGAATTCTTCACCACGTTCATCCATAAACTGATCATAGGTGGAACGATGGCAGGCATCGCCTGGGGAATAATAACGAGCGACATTAAGCGGTTCTTCCTCAGGCCAATCGCCATTGCCGCATCACTTTGACCCGGGCCGACCGAGAGGATACCCGCGCGCACGGATTCGGCCAGGTGTGCGGAGTGATAAATGGTCAAGGCAACAAAAAGTGCCAGGAATGCCGGTGGCAGGGTTGCGCCACCGGCGAAATTGAATCCTTCAAGTTCAGGGATTTCCCAGCCAAGCGGCGAACCTGTCATCCAGTAGACAATACCCGGCAGAAAAACAATCAATGCTGCGCCTGGTATCAGGGTCGGGATCAGCTGTCCGGTTATATCCTGGCGTTTGTGCGCCCAACGTCTGAACAGGACGGCAAGGATTATAGCAATCCCAAGCGCAAGCCCGGTCATCCACAGTAGATCGCCCGGCACTGGCCAGGGCAGGTAAAGCCCTCGATTATTGAGCAGTACAACCTCTGCGCCAGCAGATAAATCGAGGCTGTTCCTTATCTGGGGCAGCAAGGAGAAAATCCCGGTATACCAGAAAATAACCTGGATGAGTAATGGTGTGTTGCGAAATATTTCGACGTAGGCCAGGGCTACTTTAGCGACCAGCCAATTGTTGGAAAGTCTCAATACACCGACAGAAAAGCCGACCAGGGTCATGGCGATGATACTCAAAAATGAAATATAAAGCGTATTGAGAATACCGATAAGGAAGATATCCCCATAGGTACCGACCCCGACCTCATAAGCAACGAGTCTGAAGGCTGGGTCGAATCCAGCTTCAAAACCTAAAAAGCCAAAACCGGAGTCCATTCCGCGCATTTCGAGATTATGCGCCGTGGTCGTAAAAAGATACCAGCCGACCCAGCCTACAACGGCTGCCGTGAGGAGTTGGTAGACGACCGAGCGAACCCGTTCATCATGGAGCAGGTCAAACTGATCCTTTGGTTTTACCTGATCGGTTTTACTGCGACTATCACCGAGCGCCACGATAATTATCCCGTGTGAGTTTTGGCTGGGTTCAATAGTATAGAACTGGTTTGGCACCGGGGAGAGAACCCCGGTACCAAGTCAGAAATATTGATGCTATCGCATCGGTGGAGAGTACATCAGACCGCCCTGTGTCCAGAGGGCATTGGTCGAACCTGCACGAGGGATACCGATGCCTAGTTTACCATTGCCCATATAGGCTTCGTAGTTTTCACCATAATTGCCGACCTGTTTGATGATGTTGTAGGCCCAGTCCTTGTCAAGCCCCAATCCTTCGTGAAGGC
>JAOUJX010000569.1 GCA_029882955.1 Gammaproteobacteria bacterium | reverse complement strand
TCTGTCCTCTATAAAAAAAATTAAGTCTATAGCGACTAATTTCTACTCACCAAAAAACTCACCGACAAACGGCTAACTCAATGACCACCTTTGATTATTGCATCAGCAACATTCTTAGGAGCCTCTTCGTATCTCTCAAACTCCATCGAATAAGTTGCTCGACCCTGTGTTGCCGATCGCAAATCCGTGGCGTAACCAAACATTTCTGCCAGGGGCACCGAAGCTCGTATAACCTTACCCGATATCGAATCATCCATACCACCTACGACACCGCGACGACGATTCAAATCACCCATGACATCACCCATATAATCTTCCGGGGTGACCACCTCTACTTTCATCACCGGCTCAAGCAGAACCGGATTTGCCGCCATTGCACCTTCACGCATGGCCAGCGAGCCCGCAAGCTTAAATGCCATCTCGTTCGAATCCACATCATGGTAAGAACCGTCATACAGCGTCACCCTGATATCGACAAGCGGAAAACCAGCCAAAACGCCGTTATCCATTTGTTCTTTCGCACCCTTATCGACAGCAGCAATAAACTCACGCGGCACGACCCCGCCAACTATCGCGTTTTCAAATTCGTAGCCAGAGCCCTCTTCAGCTGGTTCCAGCTTAAGCCACACATGGCCATACATACCCCGGCCACCGCTTTGGCGCACAAACTTACCTTCCTGCTCGACGGTCTGGCGAATAGTTTCGCGAAACGCTACCTGCGGTTTGCCGATATTAGCCTCGACACCAAATTCGCGCTTCATGCGATCAACAATGATATCGAGATGCAATTCACCCATACCCGATATAATCGTTTGCCCGGACTCTTCGTCAGTACGAACCCGAAACGACGGATCTTCCTTGGCCAGCTTACCAAGCGCAACACCCATCTTCTCCTGGTCCGACAACGTCCGGGGCTCTACCGCCACCGAAATAACCGGATCCGGGAACTCCATACGCTCCAGCATAATTTTACTGGTAACATCGCACAGGGTATCACCGGTACCAACATCTTTAAGCCCGACAGCCGCCGCAATATCACCGGCACAAACTTCTTTTACCTCTTCTCGCGAATTTGCATGCATCTGCAATATTCGGCCGATGCGCTCCTTCTTGCCACGCACCGCATTGTAAATCGAGTCTCCCGTTTTCAGCATTCCGGAATAAACACGGAAAAAGGTTAAATTGCCGACAAACGGGTCTGTCGCAATCTTAAAAGCCAATGCCGCAAACGGCTCCCTATCATCCGCATGCCTTTCCTCAGGATCCTCTCCTTCAGCAACGACTCCCTGTATAGCTGGCACGTCCATTGGTGAGGGCATGTACCGGACAATAGCGTCAAGCATCGCCTGAACACCCTTGTTCTTAAATGCGCTACCGCATAAAGTCGGTACAATTTCTCCCGCCAGGGTCCTTTGCCGCAAACCCTGATGAATTTCATCTTCACTCAAAGAACCTTCTTCAAGATACTTTTCCATCAACTCATCGTTAGCTTCTGCAGCAGCCTCGACCATCTTTTCGCGCCATCCATTGCAGACATCCAGCAACTCAGCCGAAACTTCTTCCTCTACATAGGTCGTACCCATGTTAGCTTCGTCCCAGATAATTGCCTTCATACGAACCAGGTCAACAACACCCCTGAAACCTTCTTCGGCACCGATATTCATCTGGATCGGAACCGGACTACTTCCCAGACGGTCTTTAATCTGACCAACCACG
>JAOUJX010000225.1 GCA_029882955.1 Gammaproteobacteria bacterium | reverse complement strand
GCGAGGCATCAACGAAAATACCAATGGATTATTAAGACAGTTTTTGCCTAAAGGAACGGACTTCAGGAATGTCTCATGGCAAACGGTTAAGCGCGCGGTCGATTATTTAAATAATCGACCGAGAAAAGCTCGTGGCTATCAAACACCAAACCAAATGTTTAATAATGTATTCGTACCTCTTATTTAACAGGAATTGCACTTATGAGTTGAATTCGGGCCAGGCGCATGGAATAGTGGCGGTTATCAGTGACTTATTAACCACCCTTCAGCAAGGGGAATATGAACTGGCTGAAGATACCCTTCCTAAAGCTGGCATTGCCTGTTACAAAGCAGCAGATAACATGATAAATCGATTCAATGAGCTGATGGATTTGTACGAGATGGAACTAGAAGCTAATCGAGAATAATCAATCCTGACAAAACACATTAGCCCGCTACGGTTCTTCACCCTGGTGGGTTTCATTTTTTTGTAAGAAATTTGTAAGCTACAAATAAAAAAAGACCTACATCACTGTAAGTCTTTGATTATTCTAGTCTAAAAGTGGCGTCCCCAAGGGGATTCGAACCCCTGTTACCGCCGTGAAAGGGCGGTGTCCTAGGCCGACTAGACGATGGGGACACTGAGTTCCAGTTCGAAAACTGGTGGAGCCAGGCGGGATCGAACCGCCGACCTCAACACTGCCAGTGTTGCGCTCTCCCAGCTGAGCTATGGCCCCGTGAGAGAGCGCGTACTTTAATCAAGCGACTTACTACTGTCAAGGGGAAAACTGGAAATTAATTGATACTAATTAAATAAATATTGTATTCGATATTTCTGGATATTTTAAACGTTAATGCGATATCAAAAACAGGCCTGAACGGCTACTGGAAAGTCTGTATCTGGTAAATGTTGACGTCATTTCCGGAGTAGATTCCGAAGGTGGCGGTGGCCGTGGGATCATCGTCGAAGCTGCCTCCGACACTGGTATCCCATTCGTACTGCAACCAGTCGGCTACGCCCGCTAAATCTGGAGAAACAATAATACTGCCATCGACACCTACTCCGGGTGCGGTTAGGGTGACGCCGAAGTCTCCCAGTAAAATTGGATCACTTGCCACAGAAACTGTTGAAGCGCCTGTCGTGCTGAGATTATCGGTAATAGCCAGATTAGGTGTGACCGTACAGGTATCGTCGCCGTTAATCACGTAAGCGCCTGAATTGTAGTATTCAACAAACATCGGCATCGCCAAATCGATTAATTCGGAGCCGTGTACGTTGCTCATTTTGATTCGACCAAAGCGCAGGCGAACCGGGTCAGGAGTTAAAGTGAAAGGTGCGGTTGCATTCGTCGCTATACCATCCGGATCAATAATATCGTTAATGATTAAAGCGATATCAGAATCGAATTCAGAAATTTCACTATAGGCATGCCTGTCGTAAATAAATTCATCGTTAGCAAATTCAAAATTGAATATACCCCCGCTAACTTCGTTTATGGTGTACTTGTTGGTATCTTGAGTGTAGGTAATTGCCATTAAAGTAGGTGTTGTGGTATTGGAATCATTTTGGGTACCGTCTGCCGTTGGTTTGGTAAATGATACGCTGTCATCGGAAAGTTTCGCCCAGTCCGGACCCGTATAATTTAACGTTATATTGTTTAGAGCATTCATCGCACTGACTTGAAATGAAGGGTGTATTGCACCATAACCAAAAGGTTCCCCTATGTAAGTAAATGGCGTAGTTCCGGTGGTGCAGGTATTAGCAAACTCACCATTTGTTGGGGTTATATCGAAATACGCCGGAGTAAATCGACCAACAATAATATTGTCTCCGACAATATCAACACCGAGTACACCAAGATAATCGGTCGCCAGGGATTGCAGGGTAAAACTACCGACTTCGGTATATTGCAGATCGACTGGTGTAGATGAACCCGCGCTAAAATCGCCTAGTGGAATTGCGCCATTATTCAACGTGCCTGCAACTCCGACCGAGGGTTCAAATCCGACGGTAGATACACTAAGTGAAGTGTCCCAGGCGTAACTGGGTGTAATATTATTATCGGAGTAAATACCGGTATCCAGAACACCATTATTATCGAGATCATCATCGGCACTCCACAACACCCCCGCCACTGTCGCACTGAAGTTACTACCTGCTATAGTAAATACATCTCCAGCAGGAATATTTGCTTCTGGATTAACTGTCGTCCCAGCAATAATATTAGTAACAGCAAGCCCAAAAGGTCGCACAGTTAACAAACTCGAAGTTCCCGAGATAACCTGGTCTGAATGCAGCAGAGTGGTATCCACCAGGGTTAACGCATACTGTCCAACATCGGTGGTATCCAAATCAAACGCTGCACTGCCGGGAGTCGCTGAAAAATCAAGCGTTATGCCAGCCGAAACAGCAGAAATCGTTGTCCCATTGATTGTAGGATCGGCAGCGAGGGCTAAGACTCCAGCGCGATCAATACTGGCCTGAAGAACCTGTGCATTTAAATTGTAATTAGTATCAATCGCACAATTCGGGCTGGCTGCGGGATCATCTGTCCACATTGCCACGCTCATCGACTGAGGCCTTCCTGCCACCTGTATCGGATCTTCAGTAATGATTAAGACGTTTCGACTAAAATTAATCAGGACACTGCTTGAAACCACTCCCAGGACGGGGTCACTAACGGTTATGATGACGTCTTCTGCGTGTGTGTTTGAGAAATTAAGTACAATTTCTGATAAATCGGTAGGGACAAATGTATAGCTAACTGCACCATTATCATCACTATCGGGATCAGGGGTTAATGCGCCATCCGCATTGTTAATACTCCAGTTGCCATGCCCCGTCGACACCGATATCTGAACTTGATTGTTATAATTCGGAAATAGCGTATTGTTTGCACGTTCAGCAATGATAGTGATTGCATTAACCAGACAGGTACTGGCATTAACCGTGGTAGGCGTAATAGTAAAATGATTAAGCGGTGCGCCTCCGCCCCCCCCGGCGCCATTATTGGTATTACCCCTGGTAGGTAAAGCTGCACCGGAAGGAGTACTACTCCAGACACCTGTGCCATCTGGATCACGAAATATAAATTTGTCACTGGCCCCAGGAGAGTCCATCTGAGAATCTAAAACCAGGGTGCAATCTGGGTCCGCCTGTTCACTATAGCCATCCAGTGAAAAGTAATCGATAGTATTGCCTGCGGCATCTAACAGAATTGCATCGAAGCCTGTAGCAAAATTATAATAACTTCCGATAGAGCCATCTGATAACACTAGCCAGGGAAAGGTTGAACCATCAAAAGAAGATAGACTTATTTCTAAACTACAACCGTCTGCATCATTTTTTTTACCCTTGTCATCGAATTCACAAACCTGAATCGCCCAGTTCGAATAAATTGTAGAGTCAACACTAGTATCCAGAATTTTCACCTCAAGAAAATCATCTGGATCATTAGCCTGGGTGGTGTCGTCCTTGTAATATTCATTAAAACTGGCCTGACCCACATACGGCGAACAGGCCGCATACACCGTTGAGGGCATTATCGACAACAACGCCAAGCTAATCGGTACCAACAAATATTTTTGAATGAGTCTTTTCATTAAATGGCCAGAAATGCTGCTTTGCTAGACAGCTTGAATAAATGCTTATATACCATCAAGATAATACATATATAGCAATTTGCTATCGAATTTACCTCCTGGCCAGACAAAAGGTAAGGTTTAAGTGATAAATCCGTTACTGGATTATTCTTCATCGTGATTTTGTATGATCAATCGTCATTATAAAAATTAATCGTATTTTAGTAAGGTTCTATGCTTTAGCCCGAGGCTTATCATAAATCATGTCAAAAAATCAGGTACACCATATCAGCGCCGTGAAGGCCTGGGAGTTAATTCAAAAAGAGCCTAAAGTCGCTTTTATCGATGTCCGTTCCGATATGGAGTACCTGTTTATAGGGCACCCTAAAGGCGCGGTTAATATTCCCTGGATTACCGAGCCGGACTGGGAGATAAATCCCGATTTCGTTCGTGAAACAAGAAAGCTGGTATTAGGCGGCATTATTGATTCTCCTGAGCATCATTCTGTGCCCGTATTACTCATTTGTCGCAGTGGCAACCGATCCGATGAGGCGGGCAAACTACTGGTCGAAAACGGCTTCACCCGTGTTTACAATATCGAGCAGGGTTTTGAAGGAGAATTAGACGAAAATCACCATCGCAGTACTCTGGGTGGATGGCGACATGACAACCTTCCCTGGGAACAATGCTAATGCTCGATACCTCGATCAAACAAAGGTACCGATGAGCGTTTAAATAAAGGCACCAGAATAACGCCACAGACAAATCCACCGATATGAGCCCACCACGCAGTGTTTCCCAACGAGCCATTGTATATTGCGTAAAATTGCAGACCAACCCAGATGCCGATCACCAGAAACGCCGGTAACGGCAAAGGGATGCGATAAAAAAATAATACCAGCACCCTCACCCTCGGGTGCAACATTAAATATGCGCCTAGAACGCCCGCTATTGCCCCACTGGCTCCGACTAGCGGGATATCCGAGGTCGGGTTCATAAAAGCATGCGTAAAACTCGCTGCCAGACCGCAACATAAATAAAAAAACAGGAATCGGAAGTGGCCCATACTGTCTTCAACATTGTCGCCGAAAATCCACAGATAAATCATATTGCTAAGGAGGTGAAGCCATCCGCTATGCAGAAATAGCGATGTTAGCAAAGTCATTTCGGCCGGAATACGAACCAGCTCTTCGGTCAGTTCCCGATATTCAAACAACACCGCTGGAATCACTGCAAAACTTAAAACCATGGAGTAGTTATCTTCACCAGTTAATAGCTGCTGGTATAAAAACAAAAGAGTACACAATCCTAAAATCAGAAAGGTAGCGAATTGAAACGGAATTATTTTAAGGGGGTTTTTATCGTGTAACGGCAATAACATTGGAATACCTGTCAATCGGCTAGGTTTTCATACGACTGCAGGCATCTAAAGCCGCTATTTTATAGGCTTCGGCCAATGTTGGGTAATTGAAGGCAGTCCGCATGAAATAATCGAGTGTACCACCCAGAGCGATAACGGCCTGGCCGGTATGAACCATTTCGGTGGCGCTTTCCCCAATGATATGCACACCGAGAAGTTTTTGTGTTTCGACCGAAAACAACATTTTCAGCATGCCATCATGCGAACCTGTAATTTTCCCCCTGGCGGTATCACGAAACCTGGCTCGACCAGTTACGAACTCGATGCCACGCGTATTGCATTGCTTTTCGGTCAAACCCACCATGCTTATTTCCGGCAAAGAAAAAATTCCATAGGGAAATAATTCGGGCCGGTCTTCAACTGCTATACCAAATGCATGACAGGCCGCATGCCTGCCCTGCGCCATTGATGTTGAGGTCATGCCGGGAAAGCCGGTTACGTCGCCTGCGGCATAAATATTCGCCTGGCTAGTCTGGTAATTATCATTTACGGGTATACAGCCCAAATTATCGGTCGCGACGCCAACTTGTCCCAATGACAGCTGATCCGTGACTGCCTGTCGCCCACCAGCATATAAAACTGTATCAACTCGAATATTCTTCCCACCTTTAAGATGACAGAGCAACTTTCCATTGTCGCGTTTTTCTACGTTGATCAATTCCTCCTTGAGGCTTAGATTGATCTTATTGGCACTCAAATCATGAATGAGCTGGTCAACAATTTCCTCATCAACAAAACCGAGGATCCTGTCACTGGACTCTATTATGGTTACTTCAACATCGAGGGCACCGTAGATAGTTGCGTATTCCAGGCCGATAACACCACCACCGATCACCAGTAACTTCTCCGGTATACGATTGAGATGGATAATTTCATCGCTATCAATCACGGTATCACCATCGAAAGGTAGCGTATCAGGGCGACTCGTTTTAGTGCCGACAGCAATCAGCATTTTATCCGCCTGATACTCGCTGAAATTACCACGATGTTCCTCTACCGTAATAGTATGCTCATCCTTGAAACGGGCGTGACCGTAGACGATTTCGACATTTTGCCGCCTCAGCTCGCGCTGGATTATGTCAATTTCTTTTTTCAGTGTCGTATTTAGTCGCTGACGCAAGTCATCGATAGTTATACGATTCTTAGCCTTATAGCCACGACCATAAATGCCACGTCTCTGCCAACCCGTCAGAAACAAAACCGATTCGCGAAACGTCTTACTCGGAATAGTACTGGTATGCACCGTAGCACCGCCAACAATTTGTGTTCGCTCAACCAGCAATACCTTTTTACCCAGTTCCGCTGCCTGTATAGCGCCTCGCATACCCGCTGGCCCGCTACCAATCACAATGAGATCATAATGTGGATTCAATCTAATTTTCTCCAGTGGCTTCCTGAAAGCGAGCGATCTGCTTCGCTATACTACCAATTGTCCTGGATATGGGGCTATTGGCACGCAATGCTTCGGGTAAGTTTTTGATCCCGAGACCAGCCTCTCGATGGCTTTCATATTCACCATAAAATATGCTGTAAACAACCTTGCCCCCGGCCATCGACGGAAAAACTCTGATCTGTTTGACATCAACCTCGTACGATTCCAGTTGAGCGAGGTATTCTAGAAAAGTGGCCGGCACAAATTTATCAAAACCGATTGTCATGACCTGTATTGTGCCGCGTGTTTTGTCGCTTTGTTCTATCCATTCGAGGCTGGCTTCCAGCAACGCTTCGAATGGATCGACCGGAGAATTATCTACGGCTCGCTTTGGCAGCACTTCATTCGTTTCTACCTTTTCAATCGTGATTTCTACAGGCACTTCAGTTTTTTCTGGCTCCGACTTTACTGTCGTAGTTGCCGGTGGTTCTTCTACATCGACTACCAGGT
>JAOUJX010000568.1 GCA_029882955.1 Gammaproteobacteria bacterium | reverse complement strand
TAGCCGCGAGTTTGTATAGCGTTTCGTTGATCAGGGTTGATTTACCGGAACCGGATACACCGGTAACGCAGGTGAGCAGTCCAACCGGCAGGTCAAGATTAACTGACTTCAGATTATTGCTGCTGGCACCGTGAATGCGCAACCAGCGATCTTCATCTACCTGGTGGCGTTGTGCCGGGATTTTTATCTGGCGAGTACCGTTGAGATACTGTCCGGTAATGGAATCCTTATTGGCCGCAATCTGTTCGGCATTCCCGGTGGCGATGATTTTGCCGCCATGCACGCCGGCACCGGGTCCGATATCGACAATATAGTCGGCTGCGGCAATAGCGTCTTCATCGTGCTCGACAACGATAACGGTATTACCCAGGTCACGCAGAAAAGTCAGCGTCTTTAATAGCCGGTCGTTATCGCGCTGGTGTAAACCAATAGATGGCTCGTCGAGAATATACATGACGCCAACCAGCCCGGCACCTATCTGACTGGCGAGACGAATGCGCTGTGCCTCACCACCGGACAGGGTCTCAGCGCTACGGCTTAAAGACAGGTAGTCGAGACCGACATTGACCAGAAAGCTCAGGCGTTCGCGAATCTCTTTGGTTATTTTTGCGGCGATTTCACCTCTCTTACCGGGGAGTTCAAGCGTCTGGAAAAACTTTAAGGCTTCGTCGATGGGCATTCGGGCAATTTCAGCCAGGGGTCGATCGGTGATGAATACATGCCTGGCAGCTTCGTTCAGGCGCTCGCCAGAACAGGCCTGACAAGCTTGCTCCGAGAGGAATTTGGACAACTCGTCGCGAACCACATTTGACTCGGTATCCCGATAGCGTCGCTTCAAATTGGGCAGAATGCCTTCGAACGCGTGCTTCTGAACTTTTATGTCGCCGCGCTCGTTGGCGTAGCTGAATTTTACTTGTTCCTTCGAACCATTGAGGATGATGTCCTGTATATTTTTATCGAGTTCGTCAAATGGTTTTTCGACATCGAATTTGAAATGTTTAGCCAGGGATAGCAGCATCTGGAAATAATAGGCGTTGCGACGATCCCAGCCACGAATCGCGCCACCGGCCAGGCTAAGCTCGGGTGATTTAACGACCAGGCCCGGGTCGAAAAACTGCATGGTGCCGATGCCATCGCATTCTGGACAGGCACCGGCCGGGCTGTTGAATGAAAACAACCGGGGTTCGAGTTCACTAATAGAATAGCCGCACTCGGGGCAGGCAAAATTAGATGAAAATTTCATTTCTTCAAAATTGGCGTCGGGGTCAATAGCCGCTACTTTGGCAATGCCATCGGTGAGCTGTAATGCGGTTTCGAAGGACTCGGCGAGACGCAGTTTTAAATCATCGCGAACTTTGAAACGGTCGACGATGACCTCGATATTGTGCTTTTTGCGTAATTCCAGTTGGGGCGGGTCGTCGAGTTCGTATATTTCACCGTTAATACGGGCCCGAATAAAACCCTGTCGCTGCAGATTATCCAGTAATTGCACATGCTCACCTTTGCGATTCACAACGACGGGTGCAAGCAACATCAGGCGCTCATTTTCGGGTAGAGCCAGAACCAGGTCCACCATCTGACTAATCGTGTTAGCTTCCAGCGGCTGGTTGTGGGTGGGGCAGCGCGGTGTGCCGACACGAGCGTAGAGCAGCCGCAAATAATCGTAAATTTCGGTAATAGTGCCAACTGTAGAGCGAGGGTTATGCGACGTGGTTTTCTGTTCGA
>JAOUJX010000224.1 GCA_029882955.1 Gammaproteobacteria bacterium | reverse complement strand
ATATAGTTGCTGGTTCTGCTGATATCGGTTCATTGCTGGGATTCGCTGCAGGCACTGTCGTTTATCCCTGGTGGCGAATCGTATTTCTATTTTTCTCAGCCGGTATTATCGCCAGCGTATTTGCCTTCTTGCGGTTTACGACCTTTGGCATGGTAGTACGTGCCGGCATGGCTGATCGTGAGACAGTCGGCTTGCTCGGCATTGATATAGATCGCCGCTTTACCATTGTATTTGGTATTGCTGCAGTTGTCGCAGGACTTGCCGGTGTCATGTATACACCGATTCTGTCGCCGGATTACCACATGGGGATGGATTTTCTGGTACTCAGTTTTGTCGTGGTCGTAGTGGGTGGCATGGGGTCACTGGAAGGTGCAGTTGCTGCCGGTCTGCTGCTGGGTATTCTGCAATCCTTCGCCTCGATGAATGAAGTTACATCGATTCTGCCTGGAATAGACCAGATCATTATCTATCTGGTCGCTGTTGTCGTCCTGTTGGTGCGACCTCGCGGGCTGCTGGGTCGCGAAGGTGTGATGGAGGATTAATCAATGAAAAAAATACTATCGACACAAAGTAACCTCAACGTCATGTTGATTTTTTCCGCCGTGGTGTTGAGTGCACCTTTATGGCTGACGCCGATTGGCGCTAATTATCCTGACCTGCTACAGAAATTTGCCATATTTGGTGTATTTGCGATCGGCTTCAATATTCTTTTCGGGCTGACCGGTTATTTATCCTTCGGTCACGCGGCGTTTCTAGGTATTGGTTCCTACTCGGCGGTATGGTCTTTTAAATTACTGACCATGAATGTTGTACCGGCCATTATTTTCGGGGTTGTTTTATCCGGCTTATTTGCAGCGGTGATTGGCTTCATCAGCCTGCGTCGATCTGGAATTTACTTTTCGATTTTAACGCTTGCTTTTGCACAAATGTCTTACAATCTGGCGTACTCAGTATTAACACCGATTACAAATGGTGAGACAGGTTTGCAGCTAACTCTTCATGATCCGCGAGTGCTGGATGCAGCCGCTGCAGAGCAAAGCGGTATACCTTCGACGACATTATTTGGACTGTCCATGAGTGGCTATTCCGGGTTTTACTTTTGTGCCTCGATATTAATTCTGGCCTTCTTCGTCTCGCTTAAAATTTTCCGTTCGCCATTTGGTGTAAAGCTTCTGGCGATTAAGTCTAATCAGACGCGAATGAAATACACGGGTTTTAACACACGTCCTTATTTACTCACGGCTTTTATTATTTCAGGTATGTATGCGGGCCTGGCGGGCACTCTGATGGCAGTAACAGATCCACTGGCTGGAGCCGAACGCATGCAGTGGACAGCTTCCGGTGAGGTAGTCTTAATGACTATCCTCGGTGGTACTGGAACACTGATTGGGCCATTACTCGGTGTGGGTATTATAAAATATTTCGAAAATATCTTTTCGGCCCTGAATGAACAGACTCTTTATGTCGTGTTTGATTTTCTGCCCGAGTTCCTGCAGTCCTTTCTGGTGTTAATTACGCACCCTTTTGTTGGCGAAGGCTGGCATCTGACGCTGGGCGCTCTGTTTATGATCGTGGTTATTTTCCTGCCGGGTGGTGTTATGGAGGGCATCAACCGGCTCTCGGGTTTTGTCAAAAGAAAATATTTCTCTGACGATAGCGGGGCTGACTCAAAGGCCGAAAGCCGGCTACAGACTAGCGACGCGGGAGGAGAATGAGATGGAAAGTAATTCTGTACTGACTATCGAGGATGTTAATAAAACTTTTGGTGGTCTTCGCGCTTTATCGGATATTAATCTAGACATCGAGGAAGGTAAAACCCATGCGATTATCGGCCCCAACGGAGCGGGCAAGTCGACCTTGCTAAATGTATGTATCGGTAGACTGGCGCCTGATACCGGTAGCGTGACGTTCAACGGTAAAAACATGGTAGGTCTGCAACCGCACGAAATAAATCACGCGGGCATGGTGCGCGTGTTCCAGACACCTGAAATTTTTCCCGACTTAACGCTGTTACAAAATGTCATGATTCCGGCCCTGGCCAAGCGCGATGGTATGTTCTGTTTTAATGTTTTTAAGGATATGCGTAATCAAACTGATATCAGGGATGAAGCCGATCACGCACTGGAAGATGTAGGGCTTATTAAATTTCGCAATAATAAGGCGGATACCATTTCACGGGGAGATAAACGTCGTCTCGAACTGGCGATGGGATTGATTCAGCATCCGAAGTTATTATTACTCGATGAACCAACCGCAGGCATGTCTAGACACGATACTAATCGTACTATCGAGCTATTACAGAAAATCAAGGAACGCGGTATGACCAAGGTTATTATCGAGCACGATATGCACGTCGTTTTCAGTCTAGCCGATCGCATTAGCGTTCTGGCCCAGGGCGAAATTATCGCCAGCGGAGCGCCCGATGAAATACGAGGTAACCCGATTGTGAAAGAGGCTTATCTTGGCGGAGAAGAATTATGATTCAGTCTGTAACCTTACCTGTTGAAAAACCAGTCACCAGCCAGGGTGGTAGCCCTGCATTTTTTTCCTGTTGGGATCTCCATTCGTATTACGGTGAGAGCTATATCGTTCAGGGTGTTTCCTTCGATATTCGTGAGGGAGAAATTGTCGCCTTACTGGGTAGAAACGGTGCCGGTAAAACGTCTACTTTACGGACTATTGCACGTGTCGATAGCCCGCAATTACGCAAGGGTGAAATATGGCTCGATCATCAGCCTCTACATGAAATGGCGGCACATAACGCATCGCAGCTCGGGGTAGCACTCGTACCCGAAGATCGCAGGATAATTCAGGGCCTGACGGTTCAGGAGAACCTCGAACTTGCTCAAATAGCGCCGCCGCATGGCTGGAGTATTGACCGAATTTACCAGCATTTTCCTCGACTGGCCGAGCGTCGCGATCAGCAGGGAACAACCCTGTCCGGTGGTGAACAACAGATGCTTGCGGTTGCCAGGGCGCTGGCGCGAGATATTAAACTGTTGTTGCTGGACGAGCCTTACGAAGGGCTGGCACCGGTAATCGTTCAGGAAATCGCACAAATTGTCAGCGATATAAAGAAGCTGGGTATTACGACCATTATTGTTGAGCAAAATGCAGTGGCGGCTCTGAAACTCGCTGACCGAGCGATTATCCTTGATATGGGGCAGATTGTTTTTGATGGAACTTCGCAGGAAGTTCTCGATAATGCGGAACTGCGCCAACAATATCTGGCCATTTAGTAACGGACTTAACCCGATAGCATGGAAGACGGAAAATAGAGCGCTATTAATGCAAAGAATCAGAACGCGCTCTGGCCGAAATCGAGTGTATGAAAATCACTCAGGGCATCGCGCAGAGTTAGATTAGCGATGGCTTTATCCGGCAATCTTGTCGCTAGATGTGAGTCGGTGGTACATTAGGGCTGTAGCGGTCATTGATAGACCAAGAAAAGAAAATAATCGAATATCGAAACTAAATAACCGAGGTAGATACTATGTCTGAAAGTAAAACCTATCCTGCACCGGCTGAATTTGTCGCACAGGCAAATATCAAAGCGGAACAATACGCCGAAATGTATCAGCAGTCGGTAGATGACCCAGAGGGTTTCTGGTCCGAACAGGCTGAAAACTACATTTCCTGGTTTAAGCCCTGGGATTCGGTGAGCGACTGGAGTTTTGGCGAAGACGTACATATCAAGTGGTTCGAGGGAGCCGAACTCAATGTTTCCTACAATTGCCTTGACCGTCATCTGGATACTCGTGGTGACCAGGTCGCCATCATCTGGGAAAGTGACGACCCGGGTGAAGACCGTAAAATTACTTATAACGAATTACACGAAGAAGTCTGCAAGTTCGCTAACGTCCTGAAAAGCAGGGGTGTAAAAAAAGGCGATTGCGTCTCGATCTATATGCCAATGGTACCGGAAGCGGCTGTCGCGATGCTGGCCTGTACGCGTATCGGGGCCATGCATTCTGTGGTATTTGGTGGCTTTTCTCCGGATGCTTTGCGCGATCGAATTCTCGATTCGGACTGTAAAGTGGTGATTACCGCAGATCAGTCGGTACGCGGGGGCAAACGGGTTCCCTTAAAGGCCAACGCGGATACAGCAGTTGCGCAATGCCCGCACGTTAATACGGTAGTTGTCGTACAGCGTGGCGGAGAGCCGGTAGAGTGGACCGAGGGCCGCGATGTCTGGTATCACGAAGCCATGGCGTCGGTCTCGGAATATTGCGAGCCGGAAATGATGGGGGCGGAGGATCCGCTTTTCATACTCTATACCTCCGGCTCTACCGGAAAACCTAAAGGTGTCCTGCATTCGACAGCGGGTTATCTGTTACAGGCGGCAATGACGCATAAGCTGGTGTTCGATTATAAAGACGGCGAAGTTTACTGGTGTACAGCCGATGTTGGCTGGGTAACCGGCCATACTTATATTGTCTACGGGCCTTTGGCGAATGGTGCGACCACTCTGATGTTTGAGGGTATTCCTACCTATCCTGATATTTCGCGTTTCTGGCAGGTTTGCGATAAACATAATGTCTCTATTTTTTACACGGCCCCTACCGCGATTCGTGCCCTGATGAGTGCGGGCGATGAACCAGTGAAAAAGACCAAACGCAGCTCCTTGCGATTACTGGGAACTGTCGGTGAGCCGATTAACCCGGAAGCCTGGCTGTGGTATCACAATGTGGTTGGCGATGGACGTTGCCCGATTGTCGATACCTGGTGGCAGACTGAAACAGGCGCCCACCTGTTGACTCCTTTACCAGGTGCAACGACGACTAAACCGGGTTCTGCAACACAGCCTTTTTTTGGCGCTCAACCGGTTCTGCTAGACGACCAGGGAGAAGAAATAAAAGGTAATCCTGCTGAAGGCAATTTGGCCATGAAGGCACCCTGGCCATCCATGATGCGTACTGTGTTTGGCGACCATAAAAGATTTTACGAGACTTACTTCGCCATGTTCAAAGGCTACTACTTTACCGGCGACGGGGCCCGCCGCGACGAAGATGGTTATTACTGGATCACCGGGCGTGTAGACGATGTATTGAATGTTTCGGGCCATCGCCTGGGTACCGCCGAAATTGAATCGGCTCTGGTAAAGCACGAAAAAGTGGCGGAGGCGGCTGTGGTGGGTTACCCGCACGAAATTACCGGGCAGGGCATCTACGCCTATGTTACTTTGATGATGGGCGAAGAGGGTAGTGAAGAACTCGAAAAAGAACTGGTCGCTCTGGTACGCCAGGAAATTGGGCCTATAGCCAGAGTTAATATCATCCAATGGGCGCCAGGTTTACCCAAGACCCGCTCCGGAAAAATTATGCGGCGTATATTGCGCAAAGTCGCAGCAAATGAAATAGATAGTCTGGGTGATACTTCGACATTGGCTGATCCGAGTGTGGTGGATAATCTGATCGAAAATCGACTAAATAAATAGATTGACAAACGGGTCTTGCAAGTTCTCATTGTATTCTCTAAACTACCTGAGAATAAAATGAGAATTTGCGAGGCTTCTGATGCTAACAACTCAAGAACACAATACTTTACAGTTCATACGAAATTATCTAGCGCAATACGGCTACGCACCTAAATTTAAGGAGATAGGGCTTGCCATAGGAGTGACTTCCCAGGGTACGGTACATCGCTATGTACAGTCACTGGAAGATAAGGGTTATATCGACCGAATGAAAGGTAATTCAAGGGGTATGAGCCTGGTAGAATTACCTTTGGTAAGCGCGCCGACTATACCGCTAGTTGGTAAAATTGCAGCGGGTTTACCGATTGAAGCGATTGAAGATCAACAGGAGCTAAACCTTTCTGAAATGTTCATGGGACCGGAGTTATTTGCTTTAAGGGTCAGCGGTGACTCGATGATGGATGCCGGTATCCTGGATAACGATTATGTCATCATCAGGAAGCAACCAGTCGCCCATGACGGCGATATTGTTGTTGCGATGATCGATAAGGTCGAAGCGACGCTAAAACGTTTTAAGCGCAAAAGCGCGAGTGAAGTCGCCCTGATTCCCGAAAATGCGGATATGGAAACCATGGTATACCCAGCGGAGCGGGTTAATATTCACGGTGTCCTCGTCGGACAGATGCGCAATTACCGCTAATACTTAGAGATTAGTGCCAGAAACTATTATATTCACACGATAACCCTGAGGTTTCGACTCATGGTAGTAATAGTTTTTGAATGATTTCGATATTTTCGGGTGAGTCCCATTCTAATGCGCCCTGGTGGACATAACGAATTATCCCTCGCTGATCAACCAGGTAGTTTGAAGGGTAAAAATGAACATTCCATTGTTTTGATGCCGTACCATCGACATCCATTAATACCGGAAATTCAATTGGAACCTGTTGTAAAAAATCACCGATGCGCTCACGGCTTTCACCTATATTGACAGTGACGATTTCAAACTGTGGATTTTGCACTTTTGATTTTAATCGATGGAGTGAAGGGATTTCTTCAACGCAGGGGCCACACCAGCTAGCCCAGAAATTGACTAAAATGATTTTGCCGAGATATTTTTCCAGTGTATAGACGGATTCATCGAACCCCGGGAGTTTTAACTGTGGGGCTAAAACTGGATCGGTTACTTCTATTAAAGAGGTATTTCGCTTCGGAACCCGGGAGTATCGAGACGTCTGAAGATCGCTGGCGACAGCCGAGTCAGGTACATCTGTTATTGATAGCAACCTGAATGCCTGATCTAGAGTTTTTGCAAAATTTTGTTTAGCCGTCAAATCATTCGGGCTTAACTCGCTGTCCTGCTTAGATTGAAATCGGCGCTCCACATTTTTTATTATCTGCGTATAAATTTGACTACCGCCTGTACCCAATGCCTGGGCTAGATTCTGGATACGTAACGCGGTGGTGGAAAATTCTGCGTCGAGCAAAAA
>JAOUJX010000223.1 GCA_029882955.1 Gammaproteobacteria bacterium | reverse complement strand
TCGCGATCAGGTAATCGACTACGCAGCACGTCAGGACATGAGTTTCGAAGACGCCGAAAAACACCTGTCGGCAAATATTGGTTATGGCAAACAGAAACAGGCATCGAAAAAAGTCGGCTGAGAAGTGACTAGCATAATCGTAATTAAAACCGCCAGCTGTAATAAAGTTCGCCCCGTGATGCATCAACTGATGTAGCGGTACCTCTTTCTTCAATATCCAAAGACGTGTAACTGAACCCCCAGCCAGCCAATTTACCGCTCCCAACAGACTCCAAATACACAACTGCACCATTGGCTGCATCGTATTGGGTAGTGATATTGAAACTCTCAAGAGTTGCACCTGAATGAGAAACAACACCAATGCCGTAGACAATTGTATTCGCTCGATATTGATACGCTATTTGGAAATAATCGTCTCTAAATGACACATCCTTTACAGCACTGTATTGAAGACCGATCGCTAAGCGATAACCGCTACCGAGATCAGGCATTTTCTCATAACCGAGACGCAGATGGCCGCCCGAACCTGCAGAGGTATCGAGCCAACCTTCTACTTCGGCCAATTCATCGCCACCGTGCGAATATCCAAGACTTACTACAACACCGTTATCTGAGCGAGATGGGGCAGAAACGATTTGTCCCCTGGTTGTGGAGGACTCTTTCCTTACCTGCATTACCGGCTCGGGCTCGGGCTCGGGCTCAACAACCGTGACAGGAGCAACTGGCTGTGGAATTAACTTGGGCGTAATTTCGACAGGCATAGGCACGTGGGCCGGTTCGCTTACTGTCAGTGGCGCACTTTTGTCTATTTCATAATCTGGTAATTTAAGAACAGCACCGATGGGCATATTATTCGCGCCATTGGCAAAAATAAACGGATTCAGTTTAATGATATCCTGCCTTAAACGTGCCTGCATACGGGTGTCCCCCGGGTAAACGGTACGACTGATCGCATACAGTGTATCGCCGCGTTTCACTTTCCATTCTGTGTCGCTGACGATTACCTTGCCCTGAATGTCAGTACTTAATTGGTCGGAAACTGTCACACCTGGTTTACTGGTATCTTTGACTGTTTTCTGAGCTGGAGTAGTATCCGCCTCATCAGGTTGACCTACATGATCGGTTGGGGAAGGGGGTGCCGCTTCGGCCGCGCAACGTAGAAAAGTACACTGCCGTACACAGGTACGTGCATCACGCACTGTGATGGTGCCGTCGCCGTCAATATCGCGAGGATCGTCTGGTCCACTAGCAGGTGTTTTTCGAGCGCCGATGATCAAGAGGAGATCCAGGCGATCCACGTCACCATCAGTATCGACATCACAAACGTCAGCCTGTGCCTGGCTGGAAAATCCCATTGACAGGCACAATAGCGTCGCGGTCACGAATGTGCGATGGACACTCATGTCATTACCATCACATTGTCCGGTTTTTAAGAGGTCTCATTATTTTTAACCGGTTTATTTATTAATATCTCTGTTTTCTTAGTTTCGTCTAAATCAAGAGAATTGTTTTCTGGGCCCGAATAGACGCCGGCAATCGCTACCAGGCTCTGAATGGTACACTTCACACTACCTATCACCAGGGGCTGATTTTGCTTCACGTAGCCTTCTTCGATGCTGATTAGACAATCATTGTCCACAATATAGGTGCCATTAGTTGAACCCAGGTCGCGAATGTAGACCCTTCCATTTTTAATTTTCAGCTCTGCATGCGGGCTGCTCACGGTGGGAGAATTTATATAGATATGGTCTTCCATACAGACAAGGCCTTGCCTGCTTATGATATAAGCCTGGCCTTCTTTTAGCCCCAAATCCCTACTTAGACTGCGACTCATCTACGCATCCTCCCTACACGTAATGGTTAAGTCTATACCTTCCTTTAATGACTCGAGTTTGACCGAAGTCAATATTTCTTCAACTAGCTTGTCGTCACTGTGTAACCCGTTACTCAATTATAATCATTTCTAGTCCGTCGTAAATGAGCCCCATAGCCAACAGGCACATGGCCGCACCTAAAATGCGCATAATCAACAAATACATTTTACCACTTAAAAAATCACGGGATTTTGCAATGATGGCCGCCAGTAGTATTTTCGAAGCGACCATCAAGCCATAAAACATAATGACGAATGCTACGGCATAGGCCGGGTTCTGCTGGTAAGCCTTGATCAACATCGGCGCACCAACACTAATCCAGAAAAGATAAGGTGCCGGATTTAAAAAATTGGTCGTAACACCTTTGAGTAGAGAGCGCTCTTTGACTAGCGCTGTTGACAGGTTAACCGGTCGAATCCGAATAGAAATGAAACCCAGGTAAAACACGAAACCACCACCGACCATAGCGATAGCCCCGATCAATGGCTCGACGTGCCTGATTTGTGAAAACAATAACAACACAATAATTATGATCGGTAGGTCGGTAATCAGTGGTGCCACTGAAACCTTTACTCCCGCCGCACGGCCGTGTTGCAGGGTTTCGGTAATCACCAAAGTTAACAATGGCCCTGGTGCGAATCCGGAAGACAGGCCAAGTATCATTGCAGCCAGAAGATAACTATACATATCAATTATTTAGCAACTGTTATCGAGTTCATAGCTTTCAACCACATCATAGCGAACCCCCTGTGGCACCGAAACCGATTCAACCAGTGCAAACTGATCAATGAACCATTTTATCGGTTCAATCGACATCACCGGTGGTTCCTTCGAAACTTTTCTTGCTACCGTTACATGCGGCGAATAAGGCCTGGTTTCGGGCTGATAATCGCAGCAACTTATTTCCTTCCCCAGGTTTTCCTGTAATTCATACAGTCGTCCCGGCACATGGTGGCTACCGAGCCAGAAGACTTTTGGTTTTTTGAAAAAACCTGTCCGATCAAGAATTAACTCAAATGGCTTTGCTCCTACTTTATTCGCCTGCCGGTCTAAACAATGTTTTTCGTCAATTGTCGTATTACCAATAAAATGCAAAGTTAAATGCCAGTTATAACCTGGAACCTGCCGACCATCTTTTAACCCAATGTGGCTTAGCCGGTCGGCTATTGCTTCGCGAACCGCCTGGTCAGGCCATAATGCAAAAAACAATCGAAGGTCTTTCTTCTCTCTCATGTTACTGTGGAGTAAAAGTCCCTTCTGGATACTTGAAATATTCTTCGAGATGAATATCGCCAATTTCAACTGTTACCTGTAAATCCAGACGTGCAACCGACTGATGATAGAACTGCTTCAACAAAGCCAGGCACTGATTACCGACATCGATTTTAATTTCACTACTACGACCTTCAACGAAACGGATCGAGAGTTGAACAAAAGCGTTCGAGGGATGTCCATCACCAATATAAAACTGGTCAAATTTTGTCACTCGGCTTTTACAGTTATCAAGCCGAATGCCGGCAGTTTCGTGTAATACATGGTGAATTGCGGCAAACAATTTCGGGAATTCTACCGAATCTGGCAGGTTAGACGTAGTTTCAAGCAGGATATTTGGCACACTGACCTCTCAAGGCTGCGGAATAGTTTTCCACTGCCCTCTACGGTATCATAGCGCCTCTAAATTTCCAGATATCCTAGAATAGAAAATCAATAATGGAAGCAGCGAATCTCAATAGTGAGCCGGAAGAAAACCAGCCACAGTTCGACACCCGGTATTTAAAGCATCGCTCCATATTGGTACTGGACGATGAACCGGGTATCCGTAACTTCCTGGTTAAGGGCCTGGGCAAGCATCTCGGGCTGGTAGAGTCGGCCGACTGCTTCGAAAAGGCGGAAGAATTACGCCAGCGCTGTCATTTTGATTTAATCATTGCTGACATCAAGCTTCCGGGCGGGTCCGGAGTCGACTGGGTCAAAAGCCTACGCGAGTCGGGTTGTACTACTTCGGTTATTTTCATCACCGCGCATGCGCATTTGAATATTGCGATCGAAGCTATCCGCGCTGGCGCAGCCGATTTTATTATCAAGCCGTTCCGCATTGATCAAATCCTCACCGCGATCGATCGCTGCATCGAACGACAGAATATTAAACGCGAAAACTTCGTGCTTCGGCGTCAGGTCGATAAAATATTCAATGCCTCTGGCGTGGTCGGCAGCAGCGAGGTGATGAATCACCTCTGCGAGGTCATCAAACGGGTTGCACCAATGCCGTCTACTATTCTGGTCGAGGGTGAATCGGGTACCGGTAAGGAACTGGCCGCCCGCAGCATTCACGATTTAAGTGGCAGGGCGGGTATTTTTGTCCCGGTGAATTGTGGTGCAATTTCCGCCGACCTGCTCGAAAGTGAATTATTCGGCCATGTTAAAGGCGCTTTCACCGGAGCCCATCAGTCCAGGGAGGGGCTATTCAGCCATGCCAACGGCGGAACATTATTCCTCGACGAAATTGGCGAAATGCCACTGGCAATGCAGGCACATTTACTTCGTGTACTTGAGGAAAAAGCCATCCGCCCGGTAGGCTCTAACCAGGAAATCCCGGTCGATGTGCGTATTATCGCGGCGACCAACCGAAAGCTCGACAAGCAGGTTGAAGATGGTCTTTTTCGTGAAGATTTATTTTTCCGCCTCAATGTCCTCAATCTGCAAATCCCGCCGTTACGCGAAAGACTGGACGACATGAACTTGCTGGCGCAACATTTTATCGACAGTATTTCGGCTAATCTCGGCATTAAACCATCGTTGATCGAGGACCATGAACTCAGCCTGCTGCTCGATTACCATTGGCCCGGTAATATTCGTGAGTTAAAGAATGTGATCGAACGTAGCCTGCTACTCGACCTGCCACCGAGTGCCTGCATTGGTGGCGAAAACAGAAGCATGCCGCAAAAGCTTGAGGATACCAGTGACAGCCTGGAACTGGCGGAAATCGAAAAGCGCCATATTCTCAAAGTACTGAGCATGGAAGACGGCAATAAATCAGCCGCCGCCCGCCTGCTGGGTGTTTCCCGCAAAACGCTCGAACGCAAACTCGCGATTTGGGACAGTCAATCTTAGGCACCAGTTGTGTTGGGTTTAACCAATATCATCCAGAAAATCCGTCATACAGTACGCTATAAACTTCTGGTTCTGGTGTTATTTCCTATTCTGCTGGTCATGCCAATCGCGTTGGTGCTGGCAATCTACTGGGGCGCTAATTTCAGTTACGAGCAGTTATATATCAAGGTCAATACCGACCTGTCGGTGTCTCACGATGTTTTCGAGCGCATCAAACGTGATTACCTGAATGCACTGGGAAAGACTGCCGAATCCTTCCATTTTCGCTCACAATTATCGGCCGGCAATTCAGAGTCAATCAGGCAACAGGTAGTCCAGCTAGAGCAGGAAAATTCGTTCTCGTACATTCACCTGCTCGACGCAAACGGATTCATAATGGATGGCAACTATGCGACGCAAAAGCGATCCAGACAATCGACAGCGCTAGACAATGCGATGGAGGGTAGTCCTTCCTCAGGGATCGAGATATTCAATGCCGAAGAATTAGGTGCAGAAGGTCTGTCCAGCCAGGTCAATCTACCACTCATCGATACACCAAGAGCCCGACCCAGTGACCGTACAACCGAAGACCGTGGCATGATGATCCGCGCGCTTTACCCGTTGGTTAACGAAAACAACGAAGTTCTGGCAATACTCGATGCGGGTGTTTTACTCAACGATAATTTCACCTTTGTTGACGTTATTCGAGACCTGGTTTACGGCCCCGGCAGTTTAATCAAGGGAAGTATTGGCACGGTAACCGTGTTCCTCGAAGATGTGCGTATCACCACTAACGTCCCCATTCGACCCGGCGAGCGAGCACTCGGTACACGCGTTTCAAACGAGGTGCGCTCTAATGTGCTCGACCAGGGCAACACATGGATCGCCCGCGCCTTCGTGGTCAATGACTGGTATATATCATCCTACGAACCCATCATCGATATCGATGGTAACCGCGTCGGCATGCTGTACGCCGGGTTTCTCGAAGCGCCTTTCCGCCAATCGCTGATCAATGCGCTCATCGTCTTAATATTCCTGTTTTTCGCGCTCATGGGGCTCACCGCACTGGTCGCGGTGAAAGGCGCCAAATCGATATTCAAACCTATCGAACTCATGAGCTCTGTAGTGCAGGCCACGCGCAAAGGACAGGAAAAGAGAATCGGAGAAATCATCTCCAGAGACGAAATCGGCACTCTGGCTAACGAATTCGACGCCATGCTCGATCTGCTTAACGAACGTGAAATTTTATTGCAAAAATGGGCCGATGGCCTCGAAGAAAAAGTCGATGAACGAACCGCAGAACTGAAACATAAAAATAACGAGTTGATGAACACCATTACCTTGCTACGCAAAACCCGACAGAAACTGGTTGTCGCCGAAAAGCTTGCGGCACTGGGCGAACTCACCGCAGGCGTCGCTCATGAAATCAACAATCCGACTGCAGTCATGCTCGGTAACCTGGATGTCATCATTGCTGAACTGGGGCAGAACCTGGCGCCGGTACAGGATGAAATCGACCTGATAGTCGACCAGATCTACCGGATTAAAGATATTACTAATAATCTTCTACAGTATGCTCGACCCGACACCTACGCCGGATATATGACCGATACCGACATCAACAGCCTGATCGAAGAAACGCTGAAACTGGTGCACCATTTTCGTTCCGACATCGAATATAAATTCGACCTCGAACTCGATGCCAGCCTGCCGGTCAATATCAACCAGCAGGAATTACAACAGGTTTTAATCAACCTGCTCGGCAATGCCATACAGGCGTTACCGGAAGAACAGGGCGTGGTCGGCATCACCACCCGTGATATTGAAAACGAGGCGGTAGAAATCATCATCGAAGACAACGGCCACGGTATGGATCAGGATATGGTCAGCAAAGCCTTTAACCCTTTCTACACCACTAAAGACCAGGGCGAAGGCACCGGACTAGGGTTAT
>JAOUJX010000222.1 GCA_029882955.1 Gammaproteobacteria bacterium | reverse complement strand
TGTTGATCCCTGGGGTGAGGTGCTGGCCGATGGCGGTGCCGAGCCGGGTATTATTTATGCGGATATCGATCTGGCTCAGGTCGCTAACGCTAGAAATCGGATCCCGGCGCTTAAGAACGACCGTACCTTTACGCTGGTCAAAGAATAAATTAACTACAGGCAGGGTGCTTCACGGCATTTCCAGATTGCCATTCTTCCAGGCAGCGGATTCGTTTATCCCTGTGCAGATCGCCGATACTATCTACATAGTCAAAAAAGCGATGAAAATCATGATCAAATGCCTCGATCATGGAAATGAAGTTCGGTACCAGGGCGTTATAGGTCGATACCGATGCCAACTTGGCATTATTTAACTCGGCAGTAAACCAGTACTCGAATCCGTCGCGATAATCATGTCGGCTAGCAATGTCCTGATATTGTTGCCGTGCGCTTTGAAATAGTCTTTGCTTTTGTTCGCGTTTGTATTCGTCGCTTTGATCCAGTTTGTATACCTCGGCAAGCTGGTTTCTGATGGACTCGATCGTCAGTACGATATCCTGTCGATAAGCGATACTGCGATTGAAGCGTTCCAGTTCGTCATGCTGCTGGCGCGAGTTTAGCCATAACCGGGTGCCGACCTGCTGAACGGCGGTTGCTAATGACTCATTGAATCGGGTATCGCCATCGATGTAAATTCGCTGATGGGTTAACTCATGGAACAGCAATCCTGCCAAACGAAATTCCGGCCAGTCGATAAAGCTACTGAGTACCGGGTCGTCGAACCAGCCCAGTGTGGAATAAGCGGGAACCATAGTGACATGGAACTCATTGTTTTCTTTTTTCAATTCGTCGACGAAGGCCTCTAGCCGCGCCTGCTGATAAAACCCGCGGTAACTGGTGCAGCCAGCGATGGGGTAGCACCAGCTTAGTAGTTTTGTCGAAAATTCCGGCGTGGCGAACAGATTTTGTAAAGCGTAAGGCCGGTCTAGCTGGGCATAATCGGTATAACTACCGGATTTCGACAGGGCGAGTCGCTCGATCGAAAAGGCCCGGATTTCCCGTACCAGGACCAGTTGGCGCCGTAGATCCTGGTCCAATTTGGCGCTGGCGAGTAATTCAGTAATGGGTACGCGCTTCTCCATAATTGCCAAATGTCCCCTGGCACTGTGCCAGTAGTAGCCCAGTTCGGCACAGCCAGCCAATAAGGCCACGAAGGTTAATGAAAATAAAATACGCATTAAATTGAGAGTTTTCAAGCGGAGCAACAAACAGTATTCTCTCACAGTCCTGAAAATAGAGAACAACTGATGATAATCTCCAGTCAATTCGACGCCGGTAATATTGAATGTATCGATAGTAACGATGCGAAAAATATCCAGTTGCGTATTCATCCCGACAGGGATTCCGAGTTTTATCAATGGTTTTATTTTCGTGCCGCGAATGTTAAAAATATTGATTGCCGATATGTGATAGGCAACGCGGCGGGTGCCGCCTATGTCGGCGGCTGGAAGGATTATCGTGCCGTCGCATCTTATGATCGGGAGTACTGGTTCAGAGTCGAAACCGAATATCATGACGACCAGTTAATCATCAAACATAACAGTGCACAGGATCAAATTTACTTTGCTTATTTCGCGCCGTACTCGATGGAGCGTCATGCAGACCTGATCGCCTTCGCACAGGGCTGCGATTACTGCGAGGCCGAGACGCTGGGTGCAACACTTGATGGGCAGGCGATTGATTGCCTGCGCTTTGGCGAAGTAGAACCCGGTCGTAAGGTCCTGTGGATGGTCGCACGACAACATCCGGGAGAATCGATGGCGGAATGGTGGATGGAAGGTTTGATCAACCGCCTGGTAGACGATACCGACCCGGTGGTGCGTGAAATACTACAAAAGGCTGTGATCTACCTGGTGCCGAATATGAACCCGGATGGCAGTCGGCGAGGGCACTTACGCACCAATGCGGTTGGTACCAATCTCAACCGGGAATGGCATGACCCAACGCTTGAGCGAAGCCCCGAGGTTTATCATGTGCTCGAAAAAATGAAATCGACCGGAATCGATTTTGGGCTGGATGTCCACGGTGATGAAGCCCTGCCGTATAATTTCATTGCGGGTACTGAAGGTATTCCGAGCTGGGATGAAACACGTCAGCAGAAGCTCGATTTATATAAACAGACTCTGGCTGGAATTAACCCGGACTTTCAGTTTGCGCATGGCTATCCGGTCAATAGTAAGGGACAGGCGAATATGAGTTATTGTTCTAATTCACTGGCTGAGCGATTTGCCGCGCCGGTGATGACCCTGGAGATGCCGTTTAAGGATGCCGCCGATACGCCCGACCTGGTGCAGGGCTGGAGTCCCGAGCGGAGTATGAAGCTCGCAGGGAGTTGCCTCGATGCTTTGTGTTTTTGTTGGGATGAAATGTTGTAGGGGTGTGATCAATCACGCCCCTACCGGTAAATCAACGTTTAACTTCTCCGCCCAGGGTTTCAAGTCCTGCATAATAGTCGGAAACAACTCCACCCCGTTTTCGATCTGATGCTGCCGACGTTGCCAGGCACGTTGCCCGGGTACACGCACGGCCTCGTCACCGGCCTTGTGGTTACTATTCTCACACATGGTCTTAATCGCCTGCACCTGTTGCATAAAATCCTGTAGATCGCCGAACGCCGCAGGATTAATCATCTGGATAAAAACCGAATTGGCTTCACCGTCATTTGCGCTGCTCTCGTTAGCACGTCCATAACCACCAAGCCCCATACTCAATATCTCCGTCATCATGGTTAAGGCGTAACCTTTGTAGCCATGCGACTCACCGCCGATCGGCATGATGCTGCCTGGCGGATCGGCAAAAAATACAGATGGATCGTCGGTTGCATTGCCATCGCGATCCTTCAGGTATTTACCGGGTAATTTTTCGCCAGCGCGATTGGCCCGAGTGACATAACCACCTGCGGTAATACACATGCTGACATCGAATAAAACCGGGTAATCCGGGGCGGGCGCGACAAAGGCCAACGGGTTCGCCGAAAACACCGGCTCGAGGCCACCGTGGGCGCAGACCGTGTGCTCGTTTGGTGTCGAACAGGTAATCAGAGCGACGTAGCCGGCTTCGGCTATTTGGGGGCAATAAGCACCAAGGCAGGCGATATGCTGACTACGACGGATCGTTGCAGACACGATACCGGCCGTTTTAACCTTTTCGATGCATTGCTCTATGGCCTGCGTCACCACCCAGGGGCCGGGCAGAAAATTGGCGTCCCAGTTAAATAGATTGCTGGTTTCGGCGAGAACTTCCGGCTCACCATCAATACGGGAACTGCCGCTCTCTAGCCACGCGAGGTTGTGCGGAATACGGTTCATACCGTGGGTTGTAAAGCCAAGCAGGTCGGCTTCAAGAAACACCGAAGCCATGGTCGCGGCGCGTTGATGAGCGAGTCCGGCTGCTTCAAAAAGCGATGTACCGAAGTCTAATAGCGAGTGATATGAGTAATGAGTAGACATAGCGCGAAGGTTGCCACAGCGTTTCGCTGCCCGCAATGGGAAAACAGGTGATAAAATACGTAGTGACTGCGAATAAAGTATGCACGCAGGCTAATAAACCTGTACAATCCGCCACCCCCTATCTAAAGGGCGCTCCAAGATCCACCGCTCAACTGCTGATAACCACTTCCTGACCAGGTATAGACATGACTACCGCTGCCGTCACCGCGTTTGACCAACTCGCGTTGCATAAAAACATTCTCAAAGTACTGGATGATGTCGGATACGAAACCCCGTCACCGATTCAGGCACAAACCATTCCGCTGATGCTCGAAGGTAAAGACCTGGTCGGGCAGGCCCAGACCGGCACCGGTAAGACGGCCGCATTTGCGCTGCCGATTTTGTCGAACCTTGATCTGAAGCAAAAGCAGCCACAGGTACTGGTGCTGGCGCCAACTCGAGAACTGGCGATCCAGGTCGCCGAAGCTTTTCAGAAATACGCCACGCATTTGAAGGGATTCCACGTATTGCCGGTTTATGGCGGACAGGATTATCGTACCCAGATTCGAGCACTGGAAAGAGGTGTTCACGTTGTGGTCGGTACGCCTGGCCGAGTGATGGATCATATGCGCAAGGGCAACCTGAAGCTTGATGGTTTAACCACACTGGTGCTGGATGAAGCCGACGAAATGCTGCGTATGGGATTTATCGACGATGTCGAATGGGTGTTGGAGCAGACCCCATCTGAACGCCAGATAGCCTTGTTTTCTGCGACCATGCCTGCACAGATACGTCGCATTGCAACCCATCATTTGAATAACCCTGAACAAATCACCATCAAGCTTAAAACCACGACGGCTGAAACTATTCGCCAACGCTTTTGGCCAGTTGGTGGGCTACACAAACTGGATGCACTAACCCGAATTCTCGAAGCCGAAACTTTTGATGCCATGATCGTCTTTGTTCGCACTAAAACTGCGACCGTTGAACTTGCAGAAAAACTCGAAGCTCGTGGTTTCGCATCGGCCGCACTAAATGGTGATATTCAACAGAATCAGCGAGAGCGTACGGTCACTAACTTAAAGAATGGTAAGCTCGATATACTCGTCGCTACTGACGTTGCGGCGCGTGGACTCGATGTCGAACGTATCAGTCATGTGATCAACTACGATATCCCCTACGATACCGAAGCCTATGTGCATCGTATCGGCCGTACCGGTAGAGCCGGGCGCGAAGGCGATGCGATTCTATTCGTCGCGCCGCGTGAACGACGTATGTTGCAGGCCATCGAAAAAGCCACTAATAAAAAAATCGAGATGATGGAATTACCGTCTACTGATTTGATTAATAATCGAAGAATAGAGAAATTCAAGCAACGCATTACCGATACCCTGGCTGAAAAAGATTTGGAATTGTTTCGTGGTATGATCGAAAAATACGAACAGGAACACGACACGCCTGTTATCGATATCGCTGCTGCACTGGCTAAAATGCTACAGGGTGACGCGCCATTTTTATTGCAGAATAAGCCCACTCGTAAAGCCGATAAAAGCTGGGATAGAGAGGACAAAGGGTCAGATCGCGGTTCGAGAGAAGAGCGTAGACCGCGTCGTGAACGCACCGACTCCCGCGACCAGAATCAACCACTCGAAGAAGGCATGCAGCGTTTTCGTATCGAAGTCGGACACGACCATAAAGTCAAACCGGGTAATATCGTAGGCGCCATCGCCAATGAAGCTGATATTGAGAGCAAGTATATCGGTCGAATAAATATTTTCGACGATCACAGTCTGGTTGATCTGCCCGAAGGTATGCCGAAAGAATTATTCACAACGTTGAAGAAAACACGAGTGATGGGTCACGCGCTGAATATTTCGGCTCTTGGTAAAGGTAAACCGGCTGAAGGCGTTAAAGAAAAAAGTAAGGAGAAAAAAGCCGATAAATCCGACAAACCGGCAAAACTGAAATTAAAGAAACGTCTCAGAGATACTAAAGACAAGGGTAAGCCAAAGCGTACCAGGAAAAAGGATAGTTAAGAGCGCCGGGATAAAAGGTCAGGTATACTTAAGTGATTAAATAATTTCCTTTTTACTTCGTCATGCAAAATTCAGAATAGTGACGCGCATGGCGGGTTTTATGAAGCGATTTTGTTGCTATGGACGCACCGGTTTTAAAAACAGATAATTCAGCCCTGTTTTACCCAACTAACTACTTGCACCCCAGGTATTGGATAACCTGGATTATCTTTGGTCTACTTAGACTGGCTACCCTATTTCCTTATTCTTTTCACCTTAGTTTAGGGCGCTTTTTGGGGCGGTCGATTCAAATATTGGCAAGGGGAAAAGAAAAGGTTATTGATACCAATCTTCGGCTCTGTTTCCCGCAAAAGTCGATCGAAGAGCGCAACGACATAAAAAATAAAACCTATGAAAACTATGGTATCTCTTTGCTGGAGCTGGCTATGTGCTGGTGGTGGAAGGCGGAGCGTCTAAAACCATTAGTCGAAGTAAGGGGACTAGGGCATGTAGAAAAATGCCTGGAAAACAAACAGGCTGTCATTTTGCTTAGCGGACACTTTACCAGTCTGGAAATTGGCGGTCGTTTACTGGCCCTATATCTGCCATTCCAGGCAATGTATCGAACACAGAAAAATCGATTTTTTGACAGCTTTTTATATAGTCACCGCCAGAGATATCTGGTCGACGTAATATCACGTAAAAATACCCGCCGTGTAATTAAAGGAATCAGAAGCCTTGTTCCTACCTGGTATGCTCCCGATCAAAATTTTGCACGAGAACGAAATGTATTCGCACCGTTCTTCGGAATTCCAACTGCTACGATAACGGCCGGCTCCCGGCTAGCTGCATCGGCTAACGCGGTCATGCTACCTTACTACCCGGAAAGGAAATCAGATGGCAGTGGTTATATTTTATGGATCGATCCGCCACTGGATAACTTTCCGAGTGAAGATGAAGTGGCTGATGCAACAGCTATTAATGCAGCTATTGAGAAATTCGTAATAAAACATCCCGACCAGTATATGTGGCTGCATCGGCGATTTAAGACCCGACCCGATGGCGAACCCGATATATATCAATAAAATTGTCCTGCATGCTGGTTGGAGAGGGTGGCAGGAAGAATTAAAAATACCAGGCTAGCTGCGCCAACAGAGACTCTTCGGCACTGTCATATTCCGCCCCGCTGCTGCCATGAGGGATGGTGATTGCTAGCAGTAACTGAAGGTCCTGCTGTAAATCATGTTGACTGATAAGTTGTAAAAAACTGGAGTCGTCGTCAAGGTTCGTAAACAGCGTCGGAGTAAAGAACCACAGCGGGGTTAATTCAACTGTAACTGCTGCAGCTAAATAATGACGACCCGGCGAGAATAACTCGCCGCGTTGTATGCGGCTGAGTAACGCCGGGTTTTGGGTTAGATCGGTGAGGCTATAGTTAG
>JAOUJX010000221.1 GCA_029882955.1 Gammaproteobacteria bacterium | reverse complement strand
GCTGACGGGGCGCTTTATCGGCATGGGCAGGAGAATTCTTATGGGGCTATATTGGCTCAGCAGTTTGCGTTGGTTGGGGGTGGAGCTTTTAGTCAGCCGTTGATGCCGGTTGAGGGGACTGGGAGTTTGCATATAGGCCCTTCTCCAGTCATTACAGATGATCGATATTATTTGTTTCCGACTGTTAATCCAGAAGAACCGCTTGCTCCTGCGCGACTAAGCGATCCTGATAATGGTGATCCGTCACAAGTGGTGTCTACAGATATACTTACACCGCTAACAGGGCCGTTTAATAATATGGGTGTGCCGGGTGCGAAGCTATATCATGTTGCTCTACCAGACACACCTTTACCAGGTTATGGTAATCCGGCAGGCCTAGGTACCACAGCCAACCCATATTTTGTAAGATTTGCTTCTACAACAGCAGCGTCGATGCTCGGTGATGCTGCTTTCAGTCAAACCCCTTCATTTTTCGTTTTGTGGTTAGGGAATAATGATATTCTTTCTTATGCTACTGGTGGTGGGGTAGGAGCAGATCAGACAGGGAACAGTGATGTAACTACTTACGGAGCAGAAGATATCACCGATCCGGGATTTTTTGCTAGTGGTGGTAGTGGGAATGCTACGGGTTTGCCTAGCTATGCGCAAATTGCCGGGGCTTTAGCTTCCGGGGGGGCAAAGGGCGTCTTGGTTAATATTCCAAATGTAAGTTCTATTCCTTATTTCACTACCGTGCCTTATAACCCAGTTGTTCTCACAGATCAGTTGTTGGAAGTCGATCCGTTAAATACAGCTTATGGAACATATAATGGTGGCCTTGCAGCAGCTGTAAGTTTGTTCTTAATTTCCCCTGAAGAAGCTGCTCAAAGAGCTATTAATTTTGCAATAGGGCAAAATGCTCTTGTAATTGAAGATGAGAGCTTGACTGATCTCTCTGCGACAGCCGTACCATTACCTTCAATCCGTCAAGCTACTGCAAATGATCTAATAGTTTTACCATCAGCTTCCAAGATAGGAACTGAAGCGGTAACTGGTAATCCTGCTACAAAATGGGGTGTGGGGGTGGCGTTAGAAGACATCGATGTCTTAACAGAAACCGAAATAGGCCAAGTAGAAACCGCCCGCTTAGCCTACAACGCAACCATAGCCGGTATAGCAGCTGGTAACCCCAACCTCCTCCTCTACGACGCAGCCGCACTACTAGACGAAGTAAGCACCACCGGCGTCTTCTACGGCACTGGCGGAATAACCTCAACCTACGCAACCGGTGGCGGTTTCTCTCTCGATGGCGTCCACCCGACAGCCAGAGGCTACGCGGTAATAGCAAACGGTATCATCGACACCATTAACGATGGCTTTGGCGCTAACATCCCACCGGTTGATCCGAACCAGTACACCACGGTGTTTATCCAGTAAGGTTACTCAACCAACCCCAAAAAGCAGCCTCTTCCCAATAGAGGCTGCTTTTTCACTAACATTCCCAACCAGCCGATACCGCTCATACTCAAACCGCTCGGGATAAACCCGTCGCAAGCTATCAAAGTAGGCTCCGACCTGGTCATCCTCTAATTCAAGAATTTTTAAAAGCGCTTCATGATCCGCCCAAATATCATGGTGCCTGGTAAAAACAGTCTGCCAGAATTCCAGATCATCCTTAGCCTCCTTAACTTCAAGGTCAATCCTCTCTGGCAATAACTTCGACATATGCCAGTCACTGCTACGCCCGAAATGCTCACAGGCAGCATCGAGGATCATCTGCGTACCCCGTAACCGGCCTTCGACGCTGTAACCGGCGATATGCGGGGTGGCAAGGTCGACTTTTGTCAATAATTCCGGCAATGGTCTCGGCTCATCTTCCCAGGTATCCAGAAAAACCATTAAATCCGGCTTCTGCTGCATGGCGCCTAGCAAGGCCTGGTTATCGATGACCGGGCCTCTGGCGGCATTCACCAGCAGGCAGTTTTCGCGTAACCGGCTTAACTGCTTTTGATCAAAAAGATGTTTCGTTGCGTGTTCCCCAGAGAGGGTCAGGGGAACATGAAGGGATATAAAATCACACTGCTCTAAAATAGTGTCGAGATCCACATATTCATTGTTGGCGCTTTCTTTCGCCAAAGGTGGATCGTTGCGTAGAGTTTCGATTCCCAGTGCATTCAGCTTCTGGTACAGCCTGGAACCGACATTCCCGCAACCCACAATACCCGCACGCAGTTTGAACGGATCGAAATTTCTCTGTTTAGACAAGGCAAATAGCCCACTGATAACATACTCAGATGCTGCTTCCGCATTACATCCAGCGGCGTTAGTAAAAGAGATGTCTTTTTGTTGTAGGTATTTTTCATCGATGTGATCGGTGCCAATAGTCGCAGTGCCGACAAATTCAACGGCGGTACTATCTAATAGTTGTTGATTTACATGGGTCACGGTTCTTACCAGCAGGCACTGGCAATCGGTCAGGTGTGCCTGTCGAATCTCTCTACCCGGAATCAGTTCGACTTCGCCGAGATGCTGGAAGGCTTCCGCGACCTGCGGGATATTGGCGTCGGCTACGATCTTCATGGTGATAGGCAGAATTTATGGATCAGGTTTTTGAGTAATGTAATGGTTGGTTCGATTTGTCCGATAGGGAGGTACTCGTCGGGCTGATGCGCCTGATTGATCGAGCCGGGGCCGATGACGATGGTTTCGGTTTGCATGCGATTGAAGTAGGGCGCCTCGGTGCCGAAGGCGACACTGCCTGCGGTCTTGCCGGTGGCATAGCTGAGATATTCGGCTATCTCGCTGGCCTGTGCGGTATCCATCGCGGGTAATCCTTCGCCCAGCATCCGGCACTGGCCGATCAGCTGTCGGCGACTGCTCACCGATTCGGCTATTTCCTCGATGTCTGCGCGCAGACTTGCTATCGACATGTTCGGCAGGTAACGGATGTCGATTAATAGCTCACAGGCACCACAGATACGGTTCGAGTTGTCGCCACCGTGGATATGGCCGAGGTTCATGGTCGGTGTCGGGATACTGAATGCCGGGTCGTGATATTGCTGTTGTATGCCTTCGCGGTATTTTAGTAATTCGGTGATAAATTCATGCATGCCTTCGAGTGCACTATTACCCAGGGTCGGGTCGCTGGCATGGCCCGACTGCCCGGCAAACTGTATCGACAGGGAAAGTACGCCTTTATGTTGGCGAATCGGTTTTAAATTGGTGGGTTCACCGATGACACAATAACGCCCGAGTTTTTTACCGTTGTCAGCGATGAGTTTGGCGCCGCACATGGTTGATTCTTCATCGGCTGTGGCGACGAGGGTGAGCGGTTTGGCTAAGCGTTTAAAATCGAAAGATTCGCTGGCGCTTAATGCCAGTGCCAGGAAGCTTTTCATGTCGCAACTGCCGAGGCCGTAGAGTCGATCCTGTTTTTTGCTGAGTTGATAAGGATCGGTTTGCCAGAGGGTTTCGTCGCAGGGCACGGTATCGGTATGACCGGATAGTACGAGGCCTTCATCGCCCTGGCCGGTGGTAGCGATCAGGTTGAATTTATCTTCGTTGATGGTCTGAATCTGCGTTTCAAAACCCAGTGATTCGGTCCAGTTGGCGATCAGGTCGATGACCCCGCGGTTACTCATGTCGAGGTCGGCGTGCACACAACTGACCGAGGGTGAGGCAATTAATCGTGCAATCATCTCCTCTGTTGGTGGCAAAGTTTGCTTCATAGAGCTCGCTGTCAATTATTTTGACTATATCCCGTGTCGAGGTAGATTAGGTAAAGGCCTCTTGCCTTGCAAGAAGTTAATCAATTTGATTGAGGCAAAATTATGGATTTCCCCTATAATTAAGATGGAATCAGGGCAGGGTCCAGTGAATGACTGAATTGACTATTATTACTATCTTAGCCTCAGCGATTGTCATTATTGCGCTTGGGTTGTGGTTGCGTGGCCCGGGTAAAAAGCAGGAGTTTAGTCATCGACTCGCGGACGATGATATCCGGTTGCATAATTTGATCGAAGGCACGATTGGTACCACTGGCGACACTTTCTTTTATGCGCTGGTTCGCGAACTGGCGCGGTATCTTAATCTGGATGCGGTTCTGGTCGCCTGTCATACGGATGAAGGTTCGCTTCGCTACCGTACCCAGGCCTATTGGTGTGACGAAAGTTATATAATGAATCAGTCGATATCGATGGCTGATAGTCCTTGCACAGGAGGAGGCGGGTTCTGGTTTCTGGAAACATCTGCAGGTGAGTTGTTTCCGAATTCGAGCCTGTTACGAGATCGATTTCAGGTCGAGGGTTTCTTTGCCATACGTCTGCAGGATTCTTCGGGTAAAGCAATCGGTATGCTGGCTGGCATGCATCGTTATAGCTTGCGCCCTGGTAATCGTCAGATCGATATCATCAAATTGTTTGCCGCACGCGCAGCCGCGGAACTGGAAAGAAGTCTCGCCGTGTCAGAAACGCTGATGGAAAAGGAACGCGCGCAGATATCCCTGCACTCGATAGGTGACGGAGTGATTACGACCGATAAAACCGGTGCTATCGATTATATGAACCCGATTGCCGAAAAGCTGACAGGATGGCGTTTCCATCAGGCGATGGGTATGTCGATGGAAGTCATTTTACATCTGGAAGACGAAATATCGGGCCGCGTGATTCCCGATCCCGCGCGCCGCTGTCTGGCTGAAAAAAGGGTGATTGCGCCAAAAACCGATAATGTCCTGATCTCCCGTGGTGGCGAGCGTTACTCGATTCAGGGCACCGCCGCACCGATGTTAAATTCTCAGGGTAATTGCGTCGGCGTAATATTGGTGTTTAAGGATGTTACCGATTCGAGACGCCAACAAAAAATGATGGTGCATCAGGCGACTCACGACCCGCTCACGGGGCTGGTGAATCGTTCCGAATTCGATGAGCGTGTAGAGAAAGCGGTAGAGTCCGGGCGTAATTTTGAGAATATGCATGCGCTGCTATTCCTTGACCTTGATCAGTTTAAAGCGGTCAATGATTCGGCTGGACACGCTGCGGGTGATGAATTATTACGCCAGGTGTCGTCGTTACTCTCGAGCCAGTTAAGAGGGCGAGACACCCTGGGGCGGCTTGGCGGCGATGAGTTCGGTGTGCTGCTGGAAAACTGTCCGGTGAGCAGGGCTAGCCGGGTTGCCGATGTGTTGATTGATTCAATTCGCGAGTATCGATTTGTCTGGGAGGATAAGTCTTATCAAATTGGCGTCAGTATTGGTGTAGTGGCGATTACGGCGGAAGTAGAGAATAGAGCTGAATTAATGGGATGGGCCGATCAGGCCTGCTATATAGCCAAAGACCTGGGGCGTGGTCGTGCTTATGTTTTCACCGACGAGGACCGTCACCGGGGCAGTCAACAAACCTCGGCAATCAATCGGGGTGACTTGATGCTGGCAATAGCCAGTGAACAGTTTCAGCTGCTTTACCAGCCAATCTGGCCTCTGGATGATGAAAGCACCGGTATGCATACGCGCGCCGAGGTATTACTGCGTATGCTCGATGCCGACGGTGAATATATTGCGGCCGGTGCGTTTATACCTGCAGCGAACCGTTTTGGTTTAATGCGGCAAATTGACCGCTGGGTGATTAAAAAATTATTCGAGGGTTATTCGCATGTTTTTATGCAAAATCCTGATCTGGTGCTGAATTTGAATCTTTCGGCACAATCAGTTGCAGATGATTCGCTAATTGATTACGTCACCCGGCTATTCGAGGAGACGGTCGTATCACCGCATCAGATATGTTTCGAACTGTCGGAAACGGTATTGATCAATAACTTCACCAGTGCCGGAATTCTAATCGAGCAGTTGGGGAGACTCGGATGTAGCTTTGCGCTGGATGATTTCGGAAACGGTTTATCCAGTTTCGGCTATTTGAAAAATGTTAAGATCGACTTTATAAAAATCGATGGAACACTGACACGTGATATCTGTGAAGACGTCGTCGATAGAAGTATGGTTGACTCGATCAATACCATGGCGCATTTAATGGGTATAAAAACAATCGCCGAGTGCGCAGACAGTGACAAAGTAATCCAACAATTGAAAGAACTGGAACTGGATTACGCTCAGGGTTATTACCTGGGTGAACCGGTATCTATGGACAGCTTCACTAGCTTGAAAATTGCCGAATTAGAAGATTCAGTAGTTCTCGTGAATTAGCCCTTAACTATTTCTCCCATTCCATGAGTACGGGGGCTTCGCGTTTTTCCTGCAGCAGTTCTTCGGCCTGTAATTCCGACTCTGCGAACACCATCTTCCATTCGGGGGTATCCATTTTGTTAGCACTAGCGCGTAAATTTTTTATTTCGGACTTGGCTTCTCTGTAGTCCTCGAAGCTGGAGACCAGGCTTAAGTTTTTGACCACGGCTCCGGCACTGTGGCCGATCTGATAAATGAAGTAGGGCATTTTGTTCAAATTGAATAATGTGTAGATACGGCTATATCCTAGCGCTACCGGAAACAAATTGGTATACCACCATTAGGGAGAATTCCGATAAGTTTTAAATTGCAATTTTAGGGTTGCAATTGCCAGATGAAGTGATAAGGTTTACCGCAGTCGCTGTATTCTATGACCGCGATATAAATAATTAATTTCAAATAATCATTCGACTCGTGAGGAGATCATGAAAAAAATTACTTCAACAGTTATGTTGGCTTCCACGCTGGCTTTCGCAGCTAGCTCGGCAACGGCGGCTACACTAGACGACGTTCAGGGCAAGGGCTTCGTTCAGTGTGGTGTTTCACAGGGTTTGCCCGGGTTCTCAAATTTTGATGATAAAGGTAACTGGAGTGGTGTAGACGTCGATGTTTGTCGCGCTGTTGCTGCTGCAGTTTTCGGTGATGACTCAAAAGTTAAATATACCCCGCTATCGGCGAAAGAGCGTTTCACTGCATTACAATCGGGCGAAAAGATCGGA
>JAOUJX010000220.1 GCA_029882955.1 Gammaproteobacteria bacterium | reverse complement strand
TACACATGCGGCGCATATAGCAATTGGCATGGGTGCAGATGTCTGGGTACTTGACCGCTCCAACGAAACGCTAGGACGCTTATGGACGCAATTTGGCCGCTCTATGAATACGGTTTACTCGACTCGAGATGCAATCGAGCGCCATGTAGTCGAAGCCGATGTGGTTATCGGCGGCGTGTTAATTCCGGGCGCAGCAGCACCGAAACTGGTAACCGCCGAACATGTAAAAGCCATGAAGCCAGGCGCAGTGATGGTCGACGTGGCGATCGATCAGGGTGGCTGTTTCGAAACCTCACACGCCACAACGCATAGTAATCCAACCTACGTAGTCGACGATGTGGTGCACTACTGCGTCGCTAATATGCCTGGCGGCGTACCACGAACTTCAACCTTTGCGCTCAATAATGCCACCTTGGCAGGTGCATTAGCCCTCGCTGACAAAGGTTATAAGCAGGCGCTAACCGACGATCCACATCTACGCAATGGCCTGAATGTCCATCAAGGCGATATTACCTGCCGAGAGGTCGCCGAGGACCTGGGGTATGAGTTTGTAGAGGCAATGGTTTCTATGTCCAGGTAGTGTGTATGGGATTAAAGGCTACCGACGGCGAAAATCTGGCTGTAGAGCGGGTCTTTTTCGACTAGTACGGTTTCCATCAATCATCGGGATAAAAAAGTTGACTATATAGACAGGAAGATTGTAGTATCCAGCCATAATAAAATCGAAACAGCTAAATAAAAATAAAAAAGCGCATAACCGACGCAATACTTTGTTTTTTTAGATGAAAAACTAAATATTTGAAGGAGGAGTATTCGATGAACAAGCTGGTCTCTGGTTTGATTCAAATGAGTCTCAAGGGTGACGCTGACACTATGTCTCCCGAGCAGATTCGTGATGGTATGCTGGAAGCGCACTTGCCGATGATCGACGAGGCGGCGGCTAAAGGCGTCCAGGTTTTATGTTTTCAGGAAGTTTTTACCCAGCCTTATTTTTGCCCTAGCCAGGATTCCAAATGGTATGCCGCAGCGGAAGCGATCCCGGATGGTTATACGACAAAATTAATGCAGGAATATGCGCGCAGGCACAATATGGTCATTATTGTGCCTATCTACGAAGAGGTTATGCCCGGGCTTTATTACAATACTGCGGCAGTAATCGATGCCGATGGTAGTTATCTAGGCAAGTATCGTAAGACTCATATCCCCCAGGTCGCTGGATTCTGGGAAAAGTTCTTTTTCAAACCCGGTAGTTCCAATTGGCCCGTCTTCGATACCGCTTATGCGAAGCTTGGTGTTTATATCTGCTACGACCGGCATTTCCCCGAGGGCTGGCGGGCGCTTGCGCTACGCGGCGCTGAAATTATCTATAACCCTTCCGCCACGGTTGCGGGTGTGTCGCAATATCTTTGGGAGCTGGAGCAACCGGCGTCTGCGGCAGCTAATGGCGTTTATATCGGTGCCATTAACCGTGTCGGTACGGAAGCGCCGTGGAATATTGGTGAGTTTTACGGTTCCAGTTATTTCGTTAACCCGCGCGGTGAAATTATCGCTCAGGCTAGTGCGGATAAGGACGAGCTATTAATCACTGAACTGGATATGGATATGGTGAGGCAGGTGCGTGATAACTGGCAGTTCTTCCGGGATCGTCGCCCAGAAGCCTATTCGCCGTTGGTCGAGCTGTAGGGTAGCAAATAACAATACATAGATGAGGTAATCACATGTCTATTCTGATTAAAGGCGGCACAGTGGTAAATGCCGAAAATACGGCTAGAGCCGATGTTTACTGCGAGGAAGGCAAGATTGTTCAGATCGGCGAAAACCTTGATGTTCCGTCAGAGGCCGAGATAATCGACGCTGGTGGTCAATACGTTATGCCGGGTGGAATCGACCCGCATACACACATGCAGCTGCCGTTTATGGGTACCGTGGCCAGTGAGGATTTCTATACCGGCACAGCCGCTGGACTCGCTGGCGGGACAACCTGCATTATCGATTTCGTTATTCCAGCACCGCAACAAAATCTGATGGATGCCTTCCACCAGTGGAGCGACTGGGCGGAAAAGGCTGTTTCAGATTATAGCTTTCACGTCGCGGTTACCTGGTGGGATGAAAGTGTCCACAAAGATATGGGTACGCTGGTTAGCGACCATGGGTTTAATAGTTTCAAACATTTTATGGCCTACAAGAATGCCATTATGGCGACCGACGAAACGATGGTGAACAGTTTCAGTCGTGCGTTAGAGCTAGGTGCTATTCCCACTGTACACGCGGAAAACGGCGAACTGGTTTTTCAGTTACAACGTAAAATGAAGGAAATGGGCATTACCGGTCCTGAGGGGCACCCGATGTCACGTCCACCCGAAGTCGAAGGCGAGGCCGCCAATCGCGCGATCAGAATTGCGCAGGCACTCGATGTACCAGTTTATCTGGTACACGTTTCAACCAAAGAAGCACTGGAAACCATAACCCGTGCACGCAGCGAAGGTCAGCGCGTGTTTGGCGAAGTATTAGCCGGGCATTTATTAATCGATGATTCGGTTTATCTCGATCCCGACTGGGATCGGGCAGCGGCGCATGTTATGAGCCCGCCGTTTCGTCCGAAAGAACACCAGGAGGCGCTCTGGCGTGGCTTGCAGTCAGGTAATTTGCAAACTACCGCAACCGATCATTGCTGTTTCTGTGCGGATCAAAAAGCAGCCGGGCGTGATGACTTCTCAATTATTCCTAATGGTACGGCGGGTGTGGAAAACCGTATGGAGGTGCTATGGCACACCGGAGTCAGTACCGGTCGCCTGACTATGAATGAATTCGTTAAAGTGACCTCCACTAATGCGGCGCAAATCTTCAATATACATCCGCGCAAGGGTTCCGTATCGGTTGGTGCCGATGCCGATTTGGTGGTTTGGGACCCGCAAGGAACGAAAACAATATCTGCTAAAACACACCATCAAAATATTGACTTTAATATCTTTGAAGGCATGGAAGTTAAGGGTATTCCATCGCACACACTGAGCAATGGCAAACTGGTTTACAAGTCGGGTGAATTAATGGTCGAGCGCGGTGCTGGCAACTATGTTAAGCGCCCGCCATTTGCGTCTTACTATGATGCTGTTAATAAACGCCGCGAGCAAAAGAAACCAACCGCAGTTAAACGTTAAGCAAACAAAAACTGGAGATAACAAATGAGCGTTAATCCTGAGATATTAAACATAGTGGACACATCTGTCGAATATAAAATAAATGCTGAGCGTCTCTGGGACAGCTTGATGCAAATGGCAAAAATCGGTGCGACCGAAAAAGGTGGTTGCTGTCGTTTGGCGCTGACAGATCTGGATCGAGAAGGTCGTGATTTATTTGTGAACTGGTGCAAAGAAGCGGGCTGCACGATCAAAGTCGATAAAATGGGTAATATTTTTGCGCGTCGTGAAGGCGCCGATTCGAGCCTGCCGCCTGTGCTAACCGGCAGTCACCTCGACACTCAGCCCACTGGAGGACGTTTCGATGGTGTCTATGGCGTTTTAACCGGCCTGGAAGTCATTCGCTCGCTGAACGATATGAATATACAGACACGCCGTTCTATTGAAGCCTGCGTGTGGACGAATGAGGAAGGCTCTCGCTTTGCACCAGCCATGGTGGCGTCGGGTGTGTTTGGCGGGGTTTTCGACCTCGACTATGGTTTGAACCGATCCGATGCCGATGGCCTGACCATGGGTGAGGAGCTACAACGCATTGGCTATGCGGGTGACGAAGAAGTCGGTGGCAGAGATGTTCATGCTTATTTTGAAGCGCATATCGAGCAGGGGCCGATTCTCGAAGCGGAAGAAAAAACTATTGGTATTGTTACCGATGCACAGGGCCAGCGATGGTACGAAATGACGCTTACCGGAGTCGAGTCTCATGCCGGACCGACGCCTATGAATCGGCGTAAAGATGCGCTGTTGGGTGCTGCGAAAATCGTGCAACTGGTGAATCAGGTTGGGCTCGATAATGCACCGCTTGCCTGCGCAACCGTCGGTATGCTCAATGTCTATCCAAATTCACGTAATGTTATACCCGGGCAGGTGTCTTTGACGATTGATTTTCGCCATCCCGATGATGATGTCCTCGCCAACATGGATAAACAAATGCGCGAAGGCGTCGATAGCATAGTTTCTGCCATTGGCCTCGAATGCGAACTCGAACAGATTTTCTATTACGCCCCCATCGCATTCGATAAAAGTTGTGTCGAAGCCGTTAGAGCCGGGATTCAGACGCATGGTTACTCTTCGCGAGAAATTGTTTCGGGCGCGGGTCACGATGCCTGTTATCTCGCCGGAGTGGCACCGACCTCGATGGTATTTATTCCCTGTATTGATGGTATTAGTCACAACGAAATTGAGGACGTCAAACCGGAATGGATAACCGCCGGGGCGAATGTTGTTTTGTCTGCAATGCTACAAAAAGCGGAGATTGCCTGATGAGTGAAGGCCAGGTAGTCGCGGTAGATATTAAAACCGCACGTTTGAATCCGCAGGAATACCAGCAAAATTTTAGCGAGATGCACCCGCCGCTCAGCGACGCTGCGGCCCTGGTCGAGGCTGACCGGTGTTATTTTTGCTATGACGCGCCCTGCACTGAGGCCTGTCCAACCGGGATTGATGTTGCCGGTTTTATTAGCATGATTAAATCGGGCAACAATGCCGGGGCCGCTCGACTTATATTGCAGGAAAACATAATTGGCGGTAGTTGCGCACGAGTGTGCCCTACCGAAACTTTATGCGAGCAGGCCTGTGTGCGCAACGAGCAGGATCATCGACCGGTGAGTATTGGATTACTTCAGCGTCATGCGGTAGATGCTGCGATGACTGTGGGTCAGCAGTTTTTCAGCCGTGCTCCTGACACAGGCAAGCGGGTAGCGATTGTCGGTGCCGGACCTGCCGGATTGTCCTGCGCACATGGTTTAGCTTGTCAGGGTCACCAGGTCAGCATTTTCGAGGCTCGAGAGAAAAGCGGTGGTCTGAATGAATACGGCCTGGCTGCGTATAAGATGCTCGACAATTTTGCCCATCGTGAAATTGAATACATTACGGCTATCGGCGGTATCGATACCCGCTATGGTCAGCGTTTAGGTGAGGACTTCGACACTAGCAGTTTACTGCAGGAATTCGATGCAGTATTTCTTGGTATGGGGCTTGGCGGTGTCAATCGCCTTAATCTCGACAATGAGGATGCCGACGGTGTCATGAACGCGGTCGACTATATTTCCCAGATACGTCAGGTCGGTCAACTCTCCGAATTGGCGGTAGGCCGGCAGGTGGTTGTTATCGGTGGTGGTATGACAGCGATTGATATCGCGACGCAGGTTAAAATGCTGGGTGCAGACGAAGTGACGCTGGTTTATCGCCGTGGTCCCGATGCAATGGCTGCCAGTGAAGAGGAACGCGAGTTTACCCAGATAAAAGGCGTCAAAATTCTCTATAACGCCAAACCTGTCAATATTGTTACTGTTGATGGTCAGGTACGTGAAGTTGAATTTGAGCGCAAGGGTGAAACTTTTACACTGGCTGCAGATATGCTGTTTAAAGCCATCGGCCAGAGTTTCAGTGCAAAAATAGATAGTGCGTTAGAACTCGAAAAAGGACGTATTCGTGTGGATGCACAGAGGAAGACTTCTGTTGCCGGCGTATGGGCTGGCGGTGATTGTGTCTACGATGGCGAGGACCTGACTGTAGCGGCAGCGCAGGATGGCAAGCTGGCGGCAAGATCAATAAATGAATACCTGCTAAAAAGCACTAAAGGGGAATAAGACATGGCAGATTTAACCTCGAATTTTATCGGTATTCAATCGCCCAATCCTTTCTGGCTGGCCTCGGCGCCACCGACCGATAAAGCCTATAACGTCGTTCGAGCCTTCGAAGCGGGCTGGGGCGGTGTGGTCTGGAAAACCCTGGGAGAAGATGGGCCGCCGTTAGTGAATGTTAACGGCCCGCGCTATGGCGCCTGGCACTCCGGTGACCGGCGGTTGATGGGTTTCAACAATATCGAGTTGATCACCGATCGCCCTTTGGACCTTAATATTCAGGAAATTACGCAGGTTAAAAAAGACTGGCCTGACCGGGCGATGATTGTTTCGTTGATGGTGCCCTGTAATGAACAGGCCTGGAAGGATATTTTGCACAAGATTGAAGATACCGGTGCGGACGGCATCGAGTTAAATTTTGGCTGCCCGCATGGCATGTCCGAGCGGGGTATGGGAGCAGCCGTCGGGCAGGTGCCGGAATACGTGGAAATGGTGACACGTTGGTGTAAGGAATATACGGCTATGCCGGTAATCGTCAAATTAACGCCTAACATAACGGATATTCGTCAATCAGCCCGTGCGGCACACAAGGGTGGGGCAGATGCGGTGTCGATGATTAATACTATCAACTCGATTATTTCGGTCGATCTGGATACCTTTTCGATTAATCCCTCAACCGGCGGTAAAGGTACCCACGGCGGTTACTGCGGACCGGCCGTCAAGCCGATTGCACTGAACATGGTTGCCGAAGTCGCGCGCGATGAGCAGACCCGGGGCCTCCCTATCTCAGGGATTGGCGGTATAACAACCTGGCGTGATGCGGTCGATTTTATTGCGCTCGGTGCAGGCAATGTTCAGGTCTGTACGGCGGCGATGACTTATGGGTTTAAGGTTGTCGATGACATGATTACCGGTCTCAGCGATTTCATGGATAGCAAAGGTATCGCATCGATTGACGAAATAGTCGGCAAGGCCGTGGATAAGGTAACCGATTGGCAATATCTCGACCTTAACTACATTGTTAAAGCACAGATTGATCAGGACAAATGCATAAAATGCGGTCGTTGCCATGTAGTTTGTGAAGATACTTCGCATCAGGCAATATCTCAGACAAAAGACGGTATGCGTCATTTCGAAGTCCTTGACGAAGAATGTG
>JAOUJX010000567.1 GCA_029882955.1 Gammaproteobacteria bacterium | reverse complement strand
GTCGGTATGCCCTACGCAGGGCCCTGTACAACGTTTTATCTGGTATTGCAGGCAGGCACGGCTACGATTTTTCATCGCCGAATCCTGACAGTTACGCAGTTGAAACATACGCTGGATGTGATTGATGGTATATCGAATCGACCCGGCACTGGGGAAAGGACCGTAGAAGGTTCCTTTGCGGTTATCTGTTTTACCGCGATAAACCCTGAGTCGTGGGAATTCGTGATTTGTGATGCAAATGTAAGGGTAACTTTTGTCATCACGGAACAGTATGTTGTACCGGGGGTTCAGGTTTTTGATTAAGTCATTTTCGAGTAACAGGGCCTCGCTTTCGGTGCGAGTGTTGATGACTTCGATTTGATTGATATGGCTCACCAACGTCAGTATACGGGTTGATAATCCGGTTTTTCGAAAGTAGCTGCTTAGGCGTTTTTTTAGATTCCCGGCTTTACCGACATAGATCACCTTAGCGTTACTGTCGATCATGCGATAAACACCCGGCCGGGTACTCACGGTGGATAGAAAAGCCGTGTGATCGAATTTATTGCCAGTACTCATTCTTAGCCAGTTACCGCCTGTTATGCAGAATGAGCGAATTCAACCATGCCCTGTTCAACGGCGATTTTAATCAGATCAACTTCGTTATGAGCCCCCAGTTTCTCCAGCAACCTTAATCGATAAGTGCTGATAGTTTTAGGGCTTAGACACAATTTATCAGACATCTCGATATTTGATAAACCGTTAGAAATCATCAGCATGACCTGGAATTCTCGACGCGATAAGCGATCGATGGGATTTTCACCATTACCGGGCAATAATGACAGGGCCAGTTGCTGGGCGATGCTGGACGCTATATAGGAGTTTCCCTTATCAACCTGTTTAATCGCTTCGATCATCTCGTCAACGGCACATTCTTTAGTCAGATAGCCTTTCGCACCGATTTCGAGCATTCGTTTTGGAAAGGTTTGTTCACTATGGACGGTAAGAACAATAATTTTCTGCTTCGGATCACGCTGTAAAATACGTCGACAGGCTTCGACGCCGCCAATTCCCGGCATATTGACATCCATCAGAATGACGTTGGGTTTCAATTCCTGAGCCATTAACAGGCTATCTTCCCCGCAATCGGCCTCACCAACAATTTTTACCTGGCCACTATCTTCTAATAATCGGCGAATGCCTGATCGTACCAAAGCATGATCATCTGTCAGTAATACTGTAATCATTATTGGCCTGCCTTTAATCGTAATTGATATCAATCATAACATACCAATCCTACGCTTTGTAGGCTAAATCTGACAAGACAAAAACCGGATTAATTTCAGGTAAATTATAAAGGCTTATCTATACCCACCAACGATGTTTAGAAACCCTATTTTCGATCTGTTTAACCGCTTTTAATGATATCTGCGACATGCACGTATAAAACTAATTCTGCCTAGGGATTCGATCAGCTTATCATTAGTCTGTTACAACCTATACTGGATGTCAGGCATTTACAAAACTTCTTATTTACACTGTACTGGCGAACTCAATGCAATCACAGATAGAGGAACTATTCGAAAACCTGCTGTTAACAGAAGAACAAGTGACTTTATCGAGCGGATTACGGTGATCGAGGAAGATCGGGCAACCGCGCGCCCTAGAATCGAAGCAGCACCGAACCCCAGGTAAAACCACCACCAAAAGCTTCGAGAAGCAGTAACTCGTTCTTTTTGATGCGACCATCGCGTACTGC
>JAOUJX010000219.1 GCA_029882955.1 Gammaproteobacteria bacterium | reverse complement strand
TGCCATGGCCATGACCCATGCGCCCGATATCGTTGCCTTCTGCACCACCGGCTTCGAGTACCTTCCACATCGCACGCCAGATATCGCTGGTAGTGTTACCTGGTTTAGCCGCGGCAAAGCCAGCTTCGGTACTTTGAAACACCGTATCGTAGGCGCGCTTACTATCATCTGAAGCATGACCAAAGGCAAAGTTCCGATCAAAGTCACAATAGTAACCGTCATACAAAGTACCGGTGTCGATGATGAGTAAATCGCCATTTTCCAGAACCCGGTCAGTCGGTCCCATGATGATATTGTCGTAACCATTCTGACCGGAAGCAGAAACCATGAAAGGCGTATGATCGGCACCGCGTTGTAGCAGATCGATGCGCATCGCTTTGACAATGTCTCTTTCGCTATCACCCGCTTTGGCAAAACCGGGCAGGGCGTTGAAGCTGTCGGAGGTGAGTTCGCAGACATATTTTATTTTTTCGATTTCGGCAGCCGACTTGATATTGCAAAGCGCCAGCATCAGCAGGGCGCAGTCGACGACCTCGGTATTGCTCAGGTTGGCTTTTAAGCGCTCGAAATCCATGGCAGGCATGCGTAAATGGCTTTCAATGCCAATCGGTACGCCGAGTCGACCATATTTACCCGGCAGTTCCCTGATAGCGCTGGTTAATAAGGAGATACCATCGTCACCCGGCTGAGGCGATGACCAGGAGCGCACATCGTCTATCCATGTGTCGAGCATTCCGACCACGCCGATGGTTGGAATGACCGCGATGGGCTTACCTTGCGCCGGTACCAGTAAAAACCATGGGCGGGTCGGACTAAGCCAGAACTGGGTGAAGAAACCGGTGAAATATCGTACGTACGGTTCGGTGGTCAACAGCATGGCGTCGATTTTGAGATCACGCATCATGCGTTGCGCGCGTTGGGTACGCTGTTCGAATTCGGAGACCGGGAAACCGCGGACTGGTGCTGCGCTCATGCTGGTCACCGTCTAACTGTCAATGAGTTGGTTATAAACATCCGGGTCAGTCGCGCCTTCGGTTCCGAGAATGTAAATTCGGCTGGAATCATCGAGTCCTAACGCGGCTGACATCTCACTATCATGACGAGCAGTAATCAATGCCGCAAGGCCTGCAACCGCGGATTCGCCTGCTTCGATCCTGGTATCGCCGTTAAAACCGTTAGCTAACAGCTTCATAGTCAAGGGCACGGCTTCTTCATTGATGGTCATGAAATCGTTGGCACCGGTTTTTAATACTTGCCAGGCTAGCTGAGAGACTTCACCGCAGGCGAGACCGGCCATCAAGGTATCGAGATCGCCTTCTACTACTACAGGGCTTCCTGCTTTTGCACTTTCCTGCAAACAATTAGCATTCACCGGTTCAACAATGATAAAACGCGGGCGTTGTTCGCCCCAAAGCTCCCAGAAATAAGCGCAAACTGCTGATGCCAGACCACCGACACCGCCTTGTATGAAGACATGGGTTGGAATTTCACCACTCATTTGCTCGACAGATTCGGACAGTAATACGGTATAACCAAGTGCCACATCTTTCGGAATTTCCATGTAGCCTTCATAACTGGTATCGGAAACGATTATTCGGCTATGCAATTTGGCGTCCGCATCGGCCTGTTTAACCGATTCGTCGTAGTTGCCGGTAATCCGATTGACCGTAGCACCGAAGGCTTCCATCGCCTGCTGTCGTCCCTGTGAGACATCTCGGTGAATATAGATCACGCATTGGCAGCCAAACATCTGACAGCCCCAGGAAACGGAGCGGCCATGATTGCCATCGGTTGCGCAACTGATCACGATCTGGCTGACAATATCATCGTATTTTCTGGCCAGTAAATCTTTGATACCTGGCGAGACCCCGGTTTGCTCTGCAACTTTAGCCTGTAATTGGCGGGCCACAGCATAGGCGCCGCCCAGGGCCTTAAAGCTTTTCAGGTGAAAGCGCTGCGATTCATCCTTGTACCAGATTTTATCGACGCCAATGTCAGCAGCCAGATTGTCCAGACAATGCAGTGGGGTAGGGTGATAGTCTGGCCATTGTGAAATTTCATCGACAGCCAGGCGGGATTTCTCGAGGCTGGCGATAGTCTTTAAATCTTCGGGGTATCGCTCGCTTTGATTTACTTCCGGGTTAGTAAAAAGGGTTAAAACACCATTAACTGATTCCATTTTTAAGCCGTCCCATAACGCGCATTATGTTCAACATCGTCAAAGCGGGGTGTTGAAACCACACGCCTTAAGATGGGTTCGAAAAACTCCAGTGATTCAGAATCATATTCCGGATCAAAACAGTTCTGATCGTAGTTAGCACAGAAATCGATCGCGTCCTGATACCACTCGTGGTCTTTAAACATTTCTCTGATATTTCTATCGCCACCGCAGTGATGCGCGTAGTAATACATTTGAAAAACGCCGTGGTGTTTTACAATCCAGTAAAGTTTGTTTGAAACAAAAGGGCGTAAAATTGCCGCCGCCATTTCACTGTGAGAATGAGGCGCCAGTTCATCGCCGATATCGTGTAATAGCACGCTTACGATCATTTCATCGGATTCGCCGGCACGAAAGGCACGGGTGGCTCCCTGTAAACAATGCTGTAGACGACTAATTTTATAACCTGACAGGCTGTTTTCCAGTCCCCGCATGGCATTTAACAGGCGATCAGTCAGGCCTTTACAATACTCGACCTCAAGTTGATCAAGATAAGCATATTCTTCCCTGGTGCCATCTTCCATTTTAGTGAATTCGACGGTTTTCATTGTTATACCTTCATACGTTCGGCTTTAGGGTCGTAAAACGCTTTTAAAGAAGCTTTGACGGAGAATCGCTCTCTGGCTATTTCTATTTCGAACTGCGCCGCATCGAGTTTATCAGCGCTGAGGCCGGGCTTGTTCACATAGCCCATGCCAATCGCGCCGCCAAGGCTATGCGCATACATACCGGAGGTCAGGTAACCAACCGACTCTCCGTTCATGATGATGGGTTCATTGTGATAGAGCAGTGGCTCAGGATCATTTAACAGGAATTGCAGCAGGCGACGGTCCGGCAGGCCGGCTGCTTTTTGTTGAATGAAGGCATCGCGACCCATGAAGTCTCCGGCTTCGGGTTTAGCAACGAAACCGAGACCGGCCTGGATTAAATTATCCTCGGCACCGATGTCGTGACCCCAGTGTCGGAAGCCTTTCTCCAGGCGTAAACTATTCAACGCATGTAAACCAGCGTTGCAGATATCATATTCTGCGCCGGCCTGTTGAATCGCCTCAAATACGGTGACCGCATTTTCAGCGGGGACGAATATTTCCCAGCCCAGCTCACCAACATAAGACAGGCGTTGTAACCAGCATTCAACCGCTTCAATTTTAGCGAAGCGACCAACGCCGAAAGCAAAGCCTTCTGCCGATACGTCGGTGTCCACTATTTTGGCCAGCGCTTTACGCGCATTCGGGCCCTGTAAAGATAAGCAGGCGTATTGCTGACTGACGTCGGTGAGGGTGACGTCGCCCCGCAGATTTTTCTTCAAATGCCACCAGTCACGATTGAACGAACCAATGCTGGTGACGACCCAGAAACGATTATCATCAATCTTGACAATCGACAGATCGGCATTGATGCCGCCACGTTCATCGAGCCATTGTGTATAAACAACCTTGCCGACATCGACGTTCATATCAGCCGCTGAAATATATTGCAGGGATGACTGAGCATCCGCACCTGAGACTTCGAATTTGGCAAAAGACGACATGTCGAACAGCCCCAGCGATTCGCGCACCGCAAGGTGCTCCTGCTGATAAAACTCAAACCAGTTCTGCCGCTTGTAACTATATTCGTATTTGGCTTCGGCACCATCGCGGGCAAACCAGTTGGCACGTTCGTAGCCACCGACTTCACCGAAACAGGCGCCTTGCTGCTTTAAGGTTTCATGCAGGGGAGAGAGCATCAAATCTCGCGCCGTATGGTATTGATAAAAAGGCCAGTGCATATCGTAGGAATGACCGAGTGCTTCCGGGATACGTGACTCGACATAGCTTTGCGTGCGTTGTATCGGGTGCGAGCGGCGTACATCACACTCCCAGACATCACCCGACGGGTGACCGTCGATAATCCAGTCGGCCATAATTTTACCGAGACCGCCACCGCCACCGATGCCTTTCGAGTTCATACCGCAGGCGACGTAGAAATTATCGACTTCCGGGGTCGGCCCCATCAAGTGTAAATTATCGTTGGTGAAACTCTCCGGCCCGTTAAAAAAGGTACGAATACCGGCTTCGCCGAATGCGGGGAAGGTTTCCATGCCGCCGATTAAATAAGGTTCGATATGATCCATATCGACTTCGAACTGGTCGAAGCAAAAGTCTTCCGGGATTTTGCTCATCGGGCAACCGATGGCGTCCTTTTCGAACCAGCCTATCATCATTTTACCGGCGTCTTCTTTAAAATAAATGCCTTTGTCGAAATCACGGAGAACCGGCCGTTTGGTGAGTTCGGGCATTTCGTCAGTCACCACATAGAAGTGTTCGCAGGCGTATAAAGGTAAATCGACGCCTAAGGGTGCGGCCAGGTCGCGCGACCATAATCCGGCTGTGAGTACTACCTTGTCGGCCCTGATATCACCCAGCGCTGTTTTAACACCGACAACAGCGCCATTCTCGTTGATAATCTCGGTTACCTTGCAGTCTTCGATTACCCTGGCACCAAGCTGGCGAGCGCCTTTGGCCAGTGCAATGGTGGTATCGATTGGATTAGTCTGGCCATCGTTTTCAATGTACATCGCGCCGATAATGCCATCGGTATCGATACCTGGATAGAGTTCCTGTAGTCGATCATTGTCGATGAATTCGGATTCGACGCCGAACACCGCCGCCATCGATGACGTGCGTTGCAGCTCTTCCAGCCGCTCGCTGGTTCTGGCGAGAGAGATGCTGCCGGTCTTTCGATATCCGGTAGCCTGGCCGGTTTCTGCTTCGAGCGAGGCATAAAGCTCATGGCTGTATTTGGCCAATGCTGTCAGAGTCGGGGTCGGCCATAATTGACTTACCAGCCCGGCGGCATGCCAGGTGGTACCGCAGGTGAGTTGCTTGCGTTCGAGTACCACCACATCGGTTACACCGCGTTTGGCGAGGTGATAGGCGATTGAGCAGCCTTCGATACCGCCGCCGATGATGACGACCTGGGCGCTTTCAGGGAATTTTTTATCAGACATTTTCAGTTTCTCAATAATTCGTTATTCGGATCGTAAGCCGCATCCATTTTAATATGAGCCGAGCGTGCACCGACCGAAGTATCTACCGTCACAGCCAGCCCTTGCTCAATTACCGAAGGTTTCAAATAGGCGAAAGCCAGACTCCTGCCTATACGATGCCCGAAAGCTCCCCCGGTGGTCAAACCAATAAGTTCACCATTGTGATAAACCGCTTCGTTGCCGTAACATTCGCAGCCGATATCATCGTCGAATACGAGGTAGGCGAGTTCGATAGCGTATTCTTTCTTTTGACGCTGTTTGATATTGTCACAACCGATGAAGTCACGGCTGGTGTCGATGAAGCGCCCCATTCCCGCTTCGAGGCCACTGATTTCTTCGGTAAATTCGTTGCCGTAGGCTCGATACATTTTTTCCATACGCATTGAGTTAAAGGCATAGCCGCCAAAATCACGCAGACCGAATTCAGCACCGTAGTCGCACATCGAGTCATAAATCGACAGCAGCTGATACGATGGCATGTGTAATTCATAACCGAGTTCACCAGCGTAAGACACTCGAATGACGAGTACTTTTGCGCTGTCGAGCTGCATCTCTTTGGCAGATAACCAGCGCAAGGCTTCGTTGGACAAATCTTCTTCGGTCATTAGCTGCAGAATATTGCGCGAGTTTGGTCCGGTGATTAACATCGAGCTCATGTCATCCGTCAGGTTTTCGATAGTAACGTCAAATCCGCTGGCGTTGCTCTGCATCCAGTGTAAATCTTTATGCTCGGAACCAATCGCCGACACCAGGTAAAAACGATCTTCGGCTAGTCGGGTAATCGACATTTCACACATAATGCCGCCATTCGGTGAATGGAACAGGGTCAATCCAATACGACCGTCTTTACCGGGTAATTTGTTGCAGGAAAGCTTGTCCAGAAATGCGAAGGCATCCGGGCCGGTAACCATGTACTTGGCCGAGCCCGAGAGGTCGATAACCCCGGCAGCATTTTGAACGGCTTTACATTCCTCGGCGACAACCTGGTGGGCTTCGCTATGCGACCAGCTAAGTGATTCATGACGGACTTTATCGGTCTGGAACCACAGAGCCTTTTCATAACCCTGTACCGCGCCATGTACCGCACCTTTCTGCAACAGGCGAGCGTAGATTGGGCTGGTGCGCATCGGTCGTCCATGCGGACGATTGTCATTCGGTGCACCGACTGCATACATCGCTTCATAGGACTCTATAGCCTTAATGGTGCAGTATTTCTTGTCGGCCCAGTCGCCAAAACGTCGGCAGTCGAGCGGTGCCATATTGATTTCGGTCTGTCCATGCACCATCCACTGTGCCATGTATTTACCGATACCACCCTGGGCGATGCCGATACTGGCGCCGCAGAGGTTCCAGAAATTAGTCAGGCCTGCTTGTGGGCCGGCCAGAATATTATCATCGGGAGTATGCGTGATGGGTCCATTCACCACGGTTTTGACGCCGACTTCTTCGAACTTCGGGGTTAGCTCGAAACAGCGCTCGAGGAAGGGCATCAAGCGATCCAGATCGGGCTCGAATAGTTCACGATCAAATCCCCAGTCCATGCCATTCAAGGCCCAGGGTTTGGAGCCACGGGTCTCGTAAGGACCTACCAGAAAACCAAGTCCTTCCTGGCGTATATATGCCGAGCTGTAAGAATCGCGACAAACCGGCAATTCCCAGCCCAACGCTTCGATGTCGGGATGGTGTTCGGTCACCAG
>JAOUJX010000218.1 GCA_029882955.1 Gammaproteobacteria bacterium | reverse complement strand
AATCGTGTCATCAAGTGTTTTACAGAATTCTTGTGACACCTGATCAGCAAAGTTGATGTTTTCCGGCAGGTTATCGCTAAAATGAAACAAACCTTCCTGATAGCTGGCGAGACGACCGAGCAGGACAACGCCCCTTGCCTCCAGGCTCTGCAGGCTCAGGGTTTCGCCGCCATGGCGCCCTGAAATTTGCGGTTGCGGTGCTTTTGCCTGGGCCGGATCATCCAGGTCTTCGATGGTCTGTTCTGCCATGCCGGTGATAACCGCCCATTCGGTTAAATCTTTGCCCCTGTACCGGCGCCGCACACGACCGACCTTGCTGGTTGATAGATAGACGTCTCGTCCAGACTCGACCAGGCTTTCAGCAATCTGAACGCCGGATTGGGCACTACCTACAACCAGTACGGCACCTTCCGGTAACTGATCTGCGCTGCGGTAGTCGGCAGCGTGAATTTGATGGATGGTGGGCGAAATTTGAGTCTGCATTGAGGAAATTTTCGGTTGATTCTGGCTCCCGCTTGCAACGACTACCCGATTCGCCAGGTAACTGTCCCGGCTGGTATCAATGATAAATGCGGATTCAGTTTCGGACCAGTTGACAGCGGTTACTGCAACCCTCGGGGCAATTGGCAGTTCGCATTTGGCAGCGTATTGTTCAAGTCGAACGACAAGCTCGTCACGATTCCAGAAGCCGTTTTCATCCTGCGGCCCAATGTGTTCCCCGGGTAGAATGTTGAGATGATTCGGCGTGTTGAGCGTAAAGCTATCCCAGCGTTGCGAACGCCAGCTTTCACCGACTTCGCCGCGTTCCAGTACAACGTGGCTAATGCCATGCTGTTTTAACCAGAAGCTGGTGCTAAGACCTGCCTGTCCACCGCCAATTACCACTGTATCGATTTCTTTCATAATCTCCCTCCGGGTTAGTTTTATTGAAGTATGCACGAAATGGTTTTAATCTGTAGTTCACAGTCAGTTGTAATAGTTATAACAAAAGGTTAAAAGCAATATGATCGAATCAGAACTTAACCGGGGCTTATCCATCTTCCTGGAGGCTGCCGAACAGCTCAGTTTTTCGGCTACAGCGCGTAAATTAGGGATCACGCCAGCCGCTGTCAGTAAAAACATCAGGCGCACCGAAGATCGCCTTGGTATCCGGTTATTCCACAGAACAACGCATTCAATTAATTTGACCGACGAAGGCGAGAAGCTTTACTCCAGGCTCACCCCTTTGATGAATGAAGTCAGACAAGTACTCGAAACGACTCAAACCGAAGGCAAGCAGCCTGGTGGCAAGCTCCGTGTCAGTGTTGCTGCCGGGTTCGGGCGACTGTATCTTGTGCCTTTGCTTGACGAGTTTTGTACCCGGTATCCAAATATCGAGCTCGATCTGCGCTTTGAGGATTCGGTGGTCGATCTGGTGGGTGAAGGTATTGATGTATCCATCGGACTTCGACTGAATCCTTTACCGGGGCTTGTCAGTCGCAGGATTTGCGACTCTCATCAATATGTATTGGCCACTCCCGCATACCTGAAGGCCAATGGCATCCCCCGGCACCCAAAAGAACTACTGAATCACCAGTGTATCGGTTACCGGTCTTTGCTGATCGGGCAGAAGATACCCTGGGCATTTACCGATGAACACGGAGAAGATTTAATTATCGAACCGGAATGCAGAATTACATCTTCGAGTCTGGATGGACTTTGTGATCTTGCCGCCCAGGGCCTCGGAGTGACCATGAGTGGGCTGGTAGCGATACCATTCTTGCGCTCGGGCCAGCTAGTTTCTATTCTGCAGGAATATCATCGGGTAACGCCGCCGATGGCGATTTATTATAGCTCGAGAGAAAATCTGTCCTCACGTATACGGGTATTTGTTGATTATGTCGTTGAAAACATCAGGGTAGCGAGTTAAATGGCGACGCTACCCCAGATCTGGCCTGAAAACCTGCTGACAATGCGCATTCGCCTCTAACGCCCGATGCCACTCGCCGTCCAGCACAATATGCACTAGCGTTGCAGGTGGCATGACTTCACCGGTGATCGATTTTGGCATGATGCCAACTAACTGCCTGGCGAGCATTTCCAGCCCCGGGTTATGGCCGACTAGTAACAGGCGCCGCAGCTGTGGCGAGGTTTGACATATGATCGCGCCTAAATGATGCACCTCTGCCTCGTAAATTGAGTCTTCGAAGTGAATTATCGATTGATCGAGACTAGCCGCAACACAAACCGCTTTCGCAGTAGCTTCTGTTCGCACCGCAGGTGAACTGACGACCGCATCGGGTAGCAGGTGATGGTTTCGAATCCATTGGCCTGCCTGCATGGCTTGTTGTTCACCGCGTTCACTCAATTGCCGGCCAAAATCACCCCTGTCGTCCCATACCGGTGGGGAAACGGTTGAGTGACCGTGGCGTAGCAGCAATAATTCAACTGACATATTGGAATATCCGATTTAAACAGCGGCTAGTTTAATCCAGGGAAGTTGGTTTCACTTTATAATTTTTCGCAACAGAATGCTCCTGTCTCCCGCGCGAGGGCATGGCAGACAGGAGTGCATTCCTTAAGTTTCAAGTAGTTATTATTTATTTTCTGAAGACATATTCCAAAGAATGTTCTGGCCTTCACCCATAATGGTCTGTGGCATTTGGCCATTCCATTGCAGGGCACGAACGTATTCGACAAGGACACGGGATTGACTCAGCGCGTCAGCTTTTTTCTTGATCGACTCGGCTTCTGCTACGCCTTTAACCCTGATCGCCTGTGCTTCTGCTATTGCTTCGATTTCAATTGAATAGGCTTTACCGTCAGCAGTCGCTTTTGCGGCGTCTCGTTTTGCGTTCGCGGTGTTGACCTCGCGCTGTGCTTCGAGCTGTTGACGGTCGAGACGATGCTTCTCAGCGGCGGCCAGGTTTTTCTCTGTTTGTTTGGTTTCAATCGACTGAATGTATTTGGCAGGTAAGCCAAGGTTTTCCAGTTGTGCCGAGTCGAGTTTGACAGGGTAGGAGCTCATTGCGTCTTGCAATAGCTCTTCAATTTGGGTAATTACACGGCTTCTATTCTGAATGATTTCTTCTGCCTTGTATCTCGCCAGTGCATCTTTAGCGGCGGAGCGTAGTTTGGGGTCAAGTATTCGGGTTTCAAACTGGCTTAGTCCACCATAGCTCTTAAATAGTTCGAATGCCTGGTCGCGTCTGACGGTCCAGTTAATCGAAACTTCTGCAGTGACGGGCATCTGTTCGTGAGTTGACGCATTCAATTTTTCAACATTTTTTCGTGTGCGAATTTCTAGAACTTCGATGCGGTCGACAAATGGAATCTTGACGTGTAAACCGGGGTTAACCTGTTCGGTTGCTTCGCCAAAGCGTTTGATAATACCAACATGGCCTTCATCAACGGTATACAGAGCCTGGAAAGAAACGATTAGCAGCACAAACACCGCTACTATTATTACTACGGCGCTTTTACTCTTGCCCATCATTTGGGTTAAATCCGGCAAGTTGTTGGTATTGTTCATTTTTATTTTCTCTCGTCATGGGGTGTTTTTTATGCGAAATGAATAGACTTTCAATCGCGCTATTTATGTTCAGGGTTGTTGTTTTTAGAAATGAGGCGCTAACGCCATAGATGGTGCCAAATAAACAGTAATCAATATCAGACGAGCGAGATTTGCTCGATTGCCCCCAATCAAGTTGTCAATGGCTAGTTCGTAGCCTGAGCAGAAAAACCCGATACAGCTCAACCCGGGGGAGGGAATGCCGGTATGTTATGCATGCTTGACCCTGAAAAATGATAGACCGGACCCTCTGAATTCCTTAATACCAGTCAGTCTTCGGCGAGCTCATGCAAATAAATTTCGCAATTATCCAGCATACGACCGATCATCGCGTGAAATGCATTACCATGACCGACTATGGCCAGCGGTCGTTCTTTTATCTGGCTTAAACTGGTTTCAAATTCGGAGATACGCCGCTGGAAGACTTCCTCGGGTTCGATAGAGACATCATTGTGGTTTAGTGGATCATGGTGCCACCAATGGTCTGCAAGGTGGTCGAAGGATAGCATAGGAAAATCTCGTTTCAGTTCGCCGGGAGGTCGCCCTACATCGCAACTGTGGAGCAATAGCTCTCGATGATTATCGACCACGGTGATTGGTGCGATCTTGTCGAAGATACACAAAGCGGTCTGTATGGCTCGGGTCAGCGGGGAGGTTATGACCTGTTTTATGCCCAGGTCTGCGACCAGCTCCCTGGCAGCTTCGGCCTGTTTGCGACCTTTGTCTGTTAAGGGTGCGTCGAAGATCATCGGATCGATTCGGCTCTCATTAAAAGCAGCGTTGAATTCGGACTGACCGTGACGAATAAGGTAGACAGGCATATGTTTTTAATCCTTAAAATAGATGGAGCCGAATATGGCACATTTTTCTACCACATGTAATATGTGACGGCAAAATAGATCAGGAACAGGAAGAGTATTTATGTGGAGCGCGAATAGTAATCGATACGACTCAATGACCTATCAGAGATGTGGTCGATCAGGATTGAAATTGCCTGCAATTTCTCTCGGCCTGTGGCATAACTTTGGCGATGATTTTACCCACCGTAGCAAACAGGCTCTGTGCCACCGCGCCTTCGATCTTGGTATCACGCATTTTGACCTGGCCAATAACTATGGCCCTCCTGCCGGGTCGGCGGAAAAAGCATTCGGCCAGATATTGGCAAAGGAATTCGCGCCGTATCGGGACGAACTGATAATCTCCTCGAAAGCCGGATACGATATGTGGCCTGGACCCTATGGCGAATGGGGTAGTCGCAAATACCTGATTGCCAGTTGTGATCAAAGCCTGAAGCGCATGGGCCTCGACTATGTTGATATTTTTTATTCGCATCGCTATGACCCCGAGACACCACTTGAAGAAACCATGATGGCGCTGGATCATATCGTGCGCTCCGGGCGTGCCTTGTATGTAGGCATTTCTTCTTACAATTCGAAGCGGACTAAACAAGCCGTGGAAATTTTAAAACAGCTGGGTACACCCTGCCTGATTCATCAGCCGAGTTACTCGATGATAAACCGCTGGATAGAAGACGACGGCTTACTGCAGACTCTGGATGATAACGGTATCGGATCAATCGTTTTTTCTGCACTGGCGCAGGGCATGTTAAGCAATAAGTATCTGCAAGGCGTGCCAGATAATAGCCGGGCAGCGCAGGGTAAATCGCTTAACCCGAGTTTCCTGAATGAAGAATCCCTGGCCAATATTCGTGCATTAAATGAAATAGCGAAGGCTCGCAGTCAGACACTGGCACAAATGGCGATTTCCTGGGTGCTCCGTGACCCGCGTGTGACTACCGCATTGATTGGTGCAAGTTCAGTAGAGCAACTGGAGGACAGTGTTGCTGCGCTCGCCAGGCGGGATTTTTCCGAGACGGAATTGACCGAAATTGATCGCCATGCCAAAGATGCCAATATCAATATCTGGTCGGCTTCGTCCGAAACAGCGGGGCCCGCGCGTCGGAAAAAGTAGCGAGTGAAGTTTGAGCTTAAATTTTAATTATTCGGCGAATAAATTTTGTCGGGATACCTCAGGATGTGATCCCTTATAGACTGAGATATTTCATCCTATTCGTTTTGCACGTAGTCTCAAATCATCAACAATGGCGTTGTAGGTAGCAGTCGGCATGGATTGCTTTTCTGCAAGCTTAACGACTGTTTCTAGTGCTTGATCTAGCGTTTTCAACAGGTCTTGAAATATCTCATCGACATCTTCCGTTTTGAAGCCAGATTTTTTAGCAGTTTGATAAATATGGCGGGGCACGATATCTTTGATCTTGTAGTGGCGATTATCTCCAAATGCCATGGATAGTTTTATTTTATGTTTTGAAGGCTCTGGATACGGTGAAGCTGACATTACATCGTAAAGTGGTGTCAGTTTGAAACCACCTGGCGTGAGGAAGATTGAAAAGTTTTTTGCATGGCCGTCAATGGCTGCTAATAACCAAAAGACAATCGCTGTTTTTAAAAACCTCAAACGGTCTTCTCGTGGTGATGCGCTTCCATTTAAAAAATCTAGAATCTGTAGAACACCAGGGCCTCTATCAGCTTCGTATTTTTTCGATGGCGGTACGCCGAAAGCTTGACAAATATCCTCCTGAGGCAACCGGTAGAGCACTTTATTACGCCAAAGCCTGTCAAACCGCTCCACTATAATGACGGGTTTATCATCAAAATATTTTACTTCCGTAATTGCTGAACTAAGACCAAGCGCTTCACATAGATTCAGGCAAAACCACTCATTCCAGGGTGTATCCGAAAAGTCAGCGCCATCAGGACCTTGTTTCATCGCCGGTTTAAAAATGTGAGACGTTGGCGTGGAACCAAGAGGTACTTGCCAGCTATTTTGAATTCGAAGAAAAGCGGTTTTTTCCTGCATGCCGGCAATAGATATTCGAAAATCATCCTTGCCATCCTTCATGCCCAGAGGGTTTGTTGCGAGTGATGCAATGCGATCTGCAATTTCTTCATCATTAACCGGCCGGTAGGACATATTTTCTGGGTCGCCCGGAGTATTTCCTTCTGGAACAAATCTTAATGCACCAACACAGTCGCGGCCAATTACAGCCAATAAATCAAAAATTCCGGCACTGTCAGCTTGTTCTCTTGCTGCTATTTTATCTCTTATTGTGGGGTCATCAGGCAGTAATCCGTCAAAATAGTTGTTAGCGTCGTCACCGGTCCAGTTTCGATCAGTCAGCGGCATCGATAGTGAGATCGGAAAAGCTTTTGTGGCGTTTAGCCATTCATCGCCATAACGAAAGGATGTTGCACCATTGGGTGCTCGACGATATTGACCAACCTTGCTGGTTCCGACATAAATATCGAGAATGCGTTCTTTTCGCTTACGCCCCATGTCCTAATACTCCGTGGGGTCGAATGCTGCTTTTTTACGAGGCAC
>JAOUJX010000566.1 GCA_029882955.1 Gammaproteobacteria bacterium | reverse complement strand
ATTACAGATCAAGGTTGGTGATGACGGTATTATAGAAGATGCCAAGTTTAAGACATATGGTTGCGGTTCAGCTATCGCTTCCAGCTCGCTGGTAACCGAATGGGTTAAGGGAAAGAGCCTGGATGAAGCGGCACAGATTAAGAATACACATATCGCGGAAGAACTGGCTTTGCCGCCGGTGAAAATTCACTGTTCAGTATTGGCAGAAGATGCCATCGCCGCAGCGATTGAAAACTATCGTGAAAAGAATCGGTAGTGAATAAACGAAAAGCCCACTTTATAGTGGGCTTTTCTGTTAATGGATACCTGATCCGAGTACTTTCAACAATTAACCCATCCAATCACTAAAATTGTCAACGGACTTTTCCTGTCCATCCGCTCGTCCCGCTTCGTAGGCTTCATTAATTAATTGCTCTTCACGTTCTGGATGACCAAGATAGCCCCCTTGCCAGCCAATAATATACTCTTCGTTGACACCTAACTTTTCCATTTCAGTGGTTGCATCTCGATAAACCTGATCCATTATGAATTCCTCATTACAAATAATTGAATTTTAAGATGTGAGTCTGACACTATGAATATCTCTCTTGGGAGAAAATCCTGTTCAACGGTGATATTACTCTCATCAGGGGTATTAGTTAAACATCAAGAAATGCTAATATTACCAATCATTTAACCTTTGTAAAACACTTATGACGACTGAAGCAGATGTCAATTTCAATAGCGGCATGTCAGCATTTGAAGCCAAGGATTTCGTTCGTGCCATGCACTTCCTGTTACCTTTTGCCGAGCAGGGTGATGCGGATGCACAGCATCGAGTGTCTATAATGCTACAAAACGGTCTGGGCATGGTACGCAATGAATTTCAGGCATATAAGTGGATGAAAACGGCGGCTGAACAGGGCCATGCTGTCGCACAACACGGTCTTGGTTTTATGTATATGGAAGGCGACTGCGTAGAGAGGGATATGGTAAAAGCGCTACACTGGTTTACACTGGCCGCTAATCAGGGGTTAGCCGGATCTCAAACTACATTAGCGATGATGTACGAGCAGGGTAATGGTGTCGATAAAGACCCGGAACTCGCTAAGTTATGGTATGCAAGGGCCGGGTTTTAATACCCTTAAGGTGTCATGAACTATTTTCCAGTATTTCTAAATATTAAAAACCAGCCTTGCCTGGTAGTAGGCGGCGGTAGCGTTGCTGCGCGAAAAATTGAACTGTTGTTGAAAGCGGAAGCAGTTATTAAGGTGGTTGCCTGTAAAGTCAGCCAGACTGTCACTCAATTACAGAGCGAACATGGCTTCGACTGCGAGATCCGAGAATTTAAAGATTCTGATCTCGACAACATGAATCTGGTCATTGCCGCTACCAATAATAGCAAGCTAAATTTGCGCATTTCAAATCTCGCCAAAAGTAGGCCAATCCCCGTCAACGTGGTGGATAACCCGAATTTATGTAGTTTTATTACCCCCTCTATGATCGATAGAAACCCTCTGCAAATAGCGATTTCAACTGGTGGTGCTTCGCCTGTTCTGGCACGACAGCTTCGCACCAAACTGGAAGGCTCTATTCCGGCAGCCTATGGTGATTTGGCTAAATTGTCCGATAATTACCGTGATGCGGTGAAAGAAAGCCTGCCTAACGTTGAGGATCGTCGGCGTTTCTGGGAGTCGGTGCTTGAGGGCCCGGTTGCTGAATATACGTTCGCTGGTCAAATCGGCGATGCGCGCGAGCTCCTC